>NZ_JAKDLJ010000001.1 GCF_030452865.1 Pseudorhodobacter sp. | reverse complement strand
GGCAGCGCAGGATCAACCAGTCGACGGCCGTCTTTGGAAGGTGCAGCACCGTCCGCCAGTGCCTGGCACTTTTCGATCAGGTCTTCAGCATAAGCGTCCGCCTGCCGCCTGCCAAAAGTTTCAACAGTCCAGACCGCGATATCTTTCAGTGCGGCCTCTGCTTGCCGCGTCAACACCCATGGTTTTGGCATCAGGATGCGGACTTTTGCGCCGTTGCAAAGACCCGCCGGATTGCTTCTTCACCCGATCCACGCGCGAAAGCCCCCTCCCGGACTTCAAGCACGCCACGTGTCAGCCGTGAGCGCAGGTCACGGAACTCGGCCTCTTCGCGCTCCAGCAAGCGCAAGCCAGCCCGCAACGCCTCGGAGGCGTTCTGGTAACGGCCCGAGGCAACCAGATCGTCGATCAGCTTTGATTGGGGTTCTGTCAGAACAACGTTTCGGGTGGCCATGCCATGATCTCCATTTAGTTGGCAATATATGCCAATGGCGCCTGTCTGTCGATAGAGGCTCGGCCAAACCGCAAGACGGCAGTGGCCGAGCCAGAAATGAATCCCCTCAGGCGGCGATACCCTCCTCCCCTGCCCCATCGTCGTCCTCAGCTCCGACGATCTCGAACCGCGCGTTGCGATAGCCCTCCTTGGCAATCCAAAGCTCGGCGGCTGCGACGGATGACGCCAGGTGCAAAAGCTCTGTACTGCCACCGAAGTCCAGAAGCACGCGAACCTGCCCCGCCTTGGGCTCCTCGACTACCTCAAAGTTGAGCTGGCTGTCGACCGAATGGCTGCGCATGATGGTAACGAGGATGACCCCTTCCGAGGAGAAGTTGCCCTCATGCAGCGTAAAGGAATCCGGAGCCGTCCAGGTCGGATAAGGCCGCGGCGGTTCCTTCTTCACCAGACGGCCAACACCGTTGGACCTTTCCCACGCCGCCAACTTTTTGGTGAAGCGTGCAGGCGGCTTTGGACTGCCGTCGGTGTAACGAATGAGCGCGCCCAAAGGCGCTGTGTCGATTATCGTGGTTGCGGACATGATTCCTCATCCTGAATGCGAGAATTCGCACTCATCATATTGATATTGTTGTGTTTTGTAGTGAATCAGGGCGGGTTTCCCCGCCCTCGGGGGCTCAGATCACTCCGCAGCCATCATTGCCGTACTTTCTACGGGCAAATCGGCCATCAGGAAGGCGGGCAAGTCGATTTCCTCGACGTTGTCCTGATCGCCCAAGACTTCTTCGCTCAAAGCCCCCTGCCCTTCTGCAGCGCCATCGCCGTCCAGAGCGGCAAGATCACTGCGCCGCAGAACCTCCGGCAACCAACCGCTGCCCTTGAGCAAGCGCTCGGCTTCCGTCGCCATCTCGCCCTTCTTCAGATGGTCGAGCATCTGCGCGGTGCCCTCCCCCTTCGCCTCACGCACCGCTTCAAGGATACGCGCCTTGGGAACCCGGTTCAGATAGGTATCCGCTGTCGGCTCCCAGCCTGCCGCCACCAAGTCGAGGTCGACGGCTTGGGCCACGATCTCGGACTGCGCCATGCGGCGGGTCAACCCGCTGGCCGAGATGCCCGCGCCGTAAGGGTTCACCTTCTCATGCAGCGCGTTGATCCCGAAGCTCAGGCAATGCGCCAGCAGAGCTAGTCGGGTGGCCTGATCGAGGGCCGAGAGATAATCCCAGAGCACGGCATCGTCGCCAAGCGGCAGATCGGCCTCCCAGGCAGCATGACGATCGTCCACTGCCTTGGCCACCGGACTGTCCTTCAGATCAGTCGCCTGTGCCGACATGTAGACGGGGCGCACAGAAGCCTCCAAGCAACTGCCCGAAGCCCCGGAACTGCGGAAGGTGTCATTGACCAACTTCATCAGCAGCAGCGTCAGGGCGACGTCGGGCGAACGCCCAATCGCCTCACGCAACGCGAGGGTGCGATGTGCGGTCAACTCCATGACCAGACGCTCCGGCAAGGCCTTCAACGCGCCGTCATCCTCATCGTCTGGAAGACCGCCATTGAACGGCTGGCCACCGGAAGTGATGACGGTGGCGGCAGATGTGCCAGCGGGAAGCTGATAGGCGGAAACACTGCGATCAGCCCCCTGCCCTTCCACACCCAGTTCATCGCCGAAGTTGGCCACGGTCTCTTCACGAGGCTCATCCTCCGGCCGGACGTAGCCGCGATGGACAGCCAGGCCACCATCGCGATCCAGCGTCACGAAGACGCCGGCGCGACCAACCTCGGCCGCATCAAAGATCAGCGGACGCTGCTCAAAGGCTTCCATGGCAGCTTCCAACTCGCCGAGCCGGGCGTCGATCTCCTCAGGGTATTCGTCCTGGCCAGAGTATTCCTCTTCCAGTGCGCGATACTCCGAAAGCAGCTTGGCGTGCTCTGCAGCTTCATCCACGCTGAGCGACGTCGGTTCACCAACCAGGCGCCGCAGACCGTGGCTATAGCCGTAGGGCAGATCGGTTGACACCTCGATCCACTTCCAACCCTCACCAGCAATTGCCTGCGCCTCGACTTGCAGCTTGTCCGCGACCAAACGGTCGAGCAGGGCAGGGTTCTCCAACCAACCGCCATCATCGCCTTGGAAGAGATCGCGCATCACAACGCCACCCGCCGCCTCATAGACATCAACACCGACAAATACCGCGCGACGATCCGAGGCCCGCACAGAGGTTTCGGTCAACATTCGACGGATCGAATAGGGCTCTTTGTTCCAGGAGTTCTTCACAGCGTCCCAGACCTGCACTTGACGCCCGTGATCGGGGTTCACCGTGAAAGCCATCAGCTGTTCCAGCGTCATGCCATCCTCGGCATAGACCTCGAGCAGGGCAGGGGCCACAGACGCAAGTTTCAACCGCTGCTTGACGATCTGCGGCGTCACGAAGAAGGCCGCCGCGATCGCCTCCTCGCCCTGACCCTTGTCGCGCAAGGCAACAAAGGCGCGAAACTGATCGAGCGGATGCAAGGCAACGCGCTGCATGTTCTCAGCCAGGGAGTCGTCCTCGGCCAGAATATCTGATGTCACATCACGCAACACACAAGGCACAGGCGCGGTCTTCGCGAGCCGCTTCTGCTTCACCAGCAACGACAGCGCCTGAAACCGCCGGCCACCAGCCGGGATCTCGAACTTGCCGGTCTCGACGCCGACGGCATCCAACACAGGCCGCACGCTGAGGCCTTGCAACAAGCCACGACGAGCGATGTCCTCGGCCAACTCTTCAATCGACACACCGGCCTTGATGCGCCGGACGTTGGACTGGCTCAGCACCAGTTTGTCAAAGGGGATGTCCCGTGAGGACGACAGGGTGATCTTCTGGGCAGCTTGGGCCATCAGGTCTTCTCCACGGCGGGCGCCGGGAGCCACTCTCCCGATCTCACTTCCCGCCACCCTCAAACCGACCATTCTCTCACTTTTGTACTGGACATAGGTGCCAACGACAGACCGGCAGGGCGGCGCGTTTCAGTTGGATGATTTATGTAGCAACGCAAAGTTGGCCATGGCCAACTCTTGTCTTGGTGCAACCGGCTAGGATCCTCGATAGGTAGCTATCAGGGCTTTTGACCTGGTCGATCTTGCAGGCCATTTGATCTGCCACCTGAATGGCTTCTGCCAGGCCAAGCAAAGACACCGCCCTACCCAAAAGAGCGCTGTCTATTCTCAGCATCTTACCAAATTCAAATAGCAGCTGTAGGAGGCCGTGTTCTGTGGTGGGGTGGTCTGGATAAAAGGCCGGGATTTCGGTCAAGCAAGCCCACAGCTCTGTCATCGAGCGCGGTAAGGTTTTTTTTGTATATGATTTTTGAGTCTCTTTGTGCCGGACATTTTGTCCGTCTGAGCCGGTCGTTTTCTTCGAGTTAGAAGACGGTGCTTGTTCTTGGCGTTGTTCGTGTTCTGGATCGTTGGCCGTGGCCAACTCTTCCAAATGCGGTACGCTTGGAGTGACTACCTTACTCTGCAGGATGCATTTAAGTCTGCTGATGACGCTGCTTGCCTGAAGTAAAGTTACTCCGGTTCGACGCATAAAGTTGCGGGCAGCTTCGACGAACTCTAAGGCCTCGCCTTGCAGGCAAAGGGTGAGGCATTCACCGCGCAGTTTTTGGATGTAGGCTTTCATGCCTCGAAGTTCGTCGGCTTCCTGACGATGTTTCTGAGACAGTGCAAGGATTTCGCCAGACCGTGCGAGCAGGGGCGATAAGTCGATGCCGAACGCGCCGATGACTTTACCGTTGCGCATAATTGGGAATCGTTTGCCGTTGGAACTGTCACGCCGTTGGATCAGATTTGCAGCTTCAAGTTTCTCAAGGTGCCGCCGAAGTTGCCTGTCCGTTATGCCTTTCGCGCGAAAACATAAAGTGTCGTTGCAAGCGAACACGGTCAGCAGGGTGAGTGGCGTGATTGGGCTGTCATTCCCGGTTTTCGGATCGTTGCAGGGAAGGCAGCTCAAGAGTGCGTCAAGCACAACGACTGAAGACGGTCGCAAGCCGAGTGCGCGACTTGTGGTGTTGACGGCCGCCATGAGCGCGCGCCGGGTTACAGGTGCGAAGTTTGGCTGCTGTTCGATCGTGCCAATACCGGCGAAAGAATCGAAGATTGAAGGCGCACAACTCAACTGTGCCTCGACCTCGATGGTCGTGACTGCTTCTTGTTCCATCTGTTTTCAGACAGCAAAAGGATACCGGTCACCGAAATCGGTGTTGCAGTGATTCGATTTTTTGGGTACCAATAGATTGCGAGTAAATCGGGACCCTCTGGAGTGCTTCACCGCCTTCGGGGGGTTTCTTTTTGCGCTACGTCTGCCTCCTTTTTGATTGTTTCTTGTCTGTTTGATCAGGGTTGACCATGGCCAACCCTATAAAAATCAATCACTTAACCGTTTTGGCTTCATGATTTTTCTTTCCACTCCTTGTAGAGGCGCTCAAGCTGTGCCTCCACGAAGTTGATGAACCCGCGCTCCTTTTTGTCGGAAACCTCGATCAAGAGACGCTGGCCTTTGGACCTGAAAGCCACCGAAGTTGCGGGCATTTGTTTGAGGGGGGCAGGAGAGGGGCCCTTGGCGGCAGACTCCGCTGCGTTCTGCTGTGCATCCGCGACCTTCTGCAGCGCATCGATGACAGCGCTGAGCTTCTCGGCCGCAGTGCCTTCTTCAGGAACAAGCAAGAGGACAGAGCTGTCTGAAGGGGCGTTTTCCGTTTTGACCAGACGACGCAGTTCCAGCCATGGGCGCCGGCCTGCTTCATGCGCGGCGCCAATTTTGTAGATCACTGCGTCGGGCACGTCTCGGGCAACGCCAATCAGCTTGCTTAGCGTTCCCTTGTCGACAGCTAGCACATCGCCGATCTCGGCCCGGGTAAAGCCCTGGTCCTCCAGCTTGGTGGCGAAGATGGCTTGTTCGATGAAGCTGCGCTCTAGGCGCGCAGAGTTTTCCAGGGCCTGCGAGACAAGCGCCTCGCGGTGGTCCATTTCCTTGACATAAGCCTTGACCTTGATCCCAAGCACTCGGCACGCGGCAATTCTGCGGCGTCCGTAAACCACCTCATAGCGAGGGCCAGGGCCGCGGCGATAGCGGAGCAGTGCAGGGAGCTGTTGTCCTGATGTCCTGATGGACTCGATCAGATCATCGAGCCCTTCTGATACGTCAAAACGATCCGCGATTTCAGAATCGCCGATCTCATTGACATCCACGTCCTGGGCTGCCTGTGCCGAGACCTGAGAAAGGACGTCTGACATGCTCTTCAGGGAACGAGGCGAGCTTTCGTCCACCTTCGACCCGGCCTCGGCAGCAATTAAAGGCTTTGAGCCCATTTGTGCTAGGCTCTTGGCAAGAAGATCACGCTTCATTTGTGCCCCCTCGACCCCATGCTGACTGGATCATCTTCTCAATGTCATTTGAAAAGCTCATCACCGACTCTAGGGCTCGCTCATAAGTCTTTCGGTTCTTGGTCGTAGCGAGGTCCACTTCGAAGATTGTCTTCTGCGAAAGGCCAGCCTCGCTAACCGCCGAAGACTTCACGAAGGGCGTCTTGATCACACTGTCGCCTAGCAATTGCTTGAGCCATTCAGACAAGTCCTGCTGCGTGCTGATAGCGGTGTCGAAGCGCGTCAGGAGGTAGGCGAAATTGTCATACGCGCCGATGCCACCGTTCGAGTACAGGACTTCCAAAACGCCCGACGCCATCGTCAGGAACTGGCTGGCCGAGGCCAGGTCGACACGCTCAGGGATGATGGTCATGAGAAGCGACGTCGATGCACAGACCGCTGCCATCGTCAGATAGCCAAGCTGAGGCGGGCAGTCGATTAAAACGATGTCATAATCGTCTTCAACCTGTCGTAGCGAGTCGCGGATCCGATTGAAGAAGACGGGTTGTTCGCCACGGCTCAGCGCGGTTGGAGTTTCGGTTTCGAATTCCGAAAGCATGATCCCACCGGGCACTAGATCCAGGTTCGGGAAGTAGGTCTTGCGCAAAACGTCCACGATTGGCACCCGGGACGTTTCGCCATCGTTGTAGCGAATTGCATCATACAGCGTGCCGCCGTGGCGGAAGTCGATCTCTGGCTGGTATCCAAAGAAGGTCGTCAGCGAGGCCTGAGGGTCTGCATCCACCAAACACACACGGTATCCACGCAGGGCGAGCCGCATCCCGAGAGTCACGGTGGTCGTAGTTTTGCTGGATCCGCCCTTGAAGTTGACGGTTGACCAGATTTGAAGCTTGTCACCATGTCGCCGACCGGGAAGGAACTGAAACGGATCCTTTGCATTCTGAGCCAGAATGTTGCGGATCTGGAGGATGTTCTCGGCGGAATAAAGGCGCTTGTTACCCGGTCCCTGTTCGACTTCTGGAATTCTGCCGTCGAAATGCGCCTTGCGCAGATAGCCGTCGCTCACCCGCAACAACTCTCCGACCTCTGCGCTTGTGAAGGCGCGGAGTGTCTTTTCTTCCTTCGGTGCCAGAAAAAGCTTCGACATATGTTCAAGGGCTTCAGAAAGCCGCTCTGCGTCTGCCTTGAGCTTGTCATGCAACACTTGGTGCATCATCATTCGCCTGTCTCGAGACATCTCTTAAGCGTTACCCGTGATCTGCAGTCGATCGGTGCCAGCAGGAACGCAGTGGACGTCGTTTTCTTAGTTTTCGCGTTACAGATATGACGCCCGTCGGGAAGAAACTCAAGGCAAATCTTGTGCAGCTATCTTGTGTTTTCTGCCGACCATGGCACCATATGATGCGAAAAGGCTAAAGTGACCTGTTAAAGGTTGGGCGTAGGATATTGTAAAGATTACAGAAAATGTTGTGAGACTTATCCACAGGACCCGACGCCCTCGAGCCCACGCGTGATGCTTGGAAAATCTCTGACAAGGCTCAGTAACGCTGCAGCATACCTGACCAGGGCGATCGTGTTCGCGTGAGCATCGCAAGCGATTCTTCGTCTGAGCCTGTCGGTAGAATGCCTTTTGGCCTAATGGCACCGAAAAGCGTTACCTACTATAACAGTCCCAACTTCTTCGCCCGCTCCAAGATCATCTTGACCGATGACGGCTCCCACTTGCTGCGGCCCCTAGGTGTCCGTTCGCGCATGGTCTCTAGCCGGTCGCAGATGGCTTGAAGAGTCATCTTCGGATCTGCGCCTTTGATGCCCGCGACGATGGCGGGCAGGCGATCATCCTTGTCGGACGCGGAGGCGCGGGAAAGGATGGTGTCCGGCAGCAGGCCTTCGCGGACGAAGCTTTTGGCAGCACGGATCAGGCGGGGCAGGGACCATGGCTGCGCCTCGCTCGGCAGACCTGAATTGACGATGCGCAGCACGTCTTCCCAAGGCAGGCCCGGTCTCAGACGGCGCACTTCCGGCACCCAATGTTCAGCACTGGCATTAAGCTTCTGGAAATGGCTTTCCACTCGCGCGGCTCTTGCCTTACGGATTGCCACGGGATCGCCCGACTTTAGCCCTGGGTTGCCGCCAACCCGCCCTGCCGCCTTCGCAGATCGCAGCCCGGCCTTGGTGCGCTCGCGTATCAGTGCCCGTTCAAACTCGGCGGCTGCGCCCAGGACCTGCAGGGTAAACTTGCCCTGCGGCGACGCCGTGTCGATCGGATCCTGCAAGGACCGGAAATGCGCACCTCTTGCCTCCAGCCGCGCGATGATTTCCAAGAGGTGAGAAAGCGAGCGGGCAAGGCGGTCGATCCGAACCACGACAAGTGTATCGCCAACGCGCAGTTGATCCAGCACACGCGCCAGAACAGGCCTGGTGCGACTGCCGCCCGAGGCTTGCTCTTCGACAATTTCCACGCAGCCTGCGGAGCGCAACTCCAGAACTTGGGGCAGGGCGGTTTGATCTTCGGTGGAAATACGCGCGTATCCGATGAGTGGCACGGGGCAGGGGGCCTCTTTGCAATTGCGGATGTCAGGAGTAAACGACCGTTTGTAAACGGATGCAAGGGCGCTCTCTATTGCTGAGGTCAGCGAAATGCCCTTGGTTTCCTAGGGCTGCGCGCGATCAGAGAGATCTCGCAGGCATTCGCGCGCGCGTGCCATATAAGGAGTGCAGACGCACCCCAAGAAAACCCTTGGGTAAAGTGCAAAACGTGCGTATTTTGCACATATGAAGCCTCAAGCATCTGCTCTACATGATAGTTTTGATGACCCTCTGACCGGGGTGGAAGAGGCCGAGGAGAGATCGGAAGACGATTTGTGGTTCCTGCCCGGTCCGATCGAAGACGAGCCCGACGATCTGCCGCCCGGCCCCAGAGCCGAACCCCGCGCGACGGCGGTTCTTGATGACTGGCGGAAGGCCGAGGCGGGTCATGCCGCGCGGCTCGCCCGCGTCGCGGGGCGGATTGGCGCTCTGGACGAACGATTGAAGCGTGGGCCTGAGGGCTGGCGCCACAGGCTCGCCCTGATCGAAGCAGCCGACCTAAGCTGGTTCGCAGGCGACCGCATCGGGCCGGATCGACTGGCGCTCTGGATCGCCCTGCGCCTGTCTGGAGTTCAAGACGACACGGCCGCCTTGGCACGCGTCGGATGGGCGGTGCGACGCCTGACGGGAGGGCCAAGGCCGGAGGTGGACCTGGCCGCTTTTGTGGATCGCCGTGACCCTGAAAACTTGGCGAATGAGGCGGAGTCCTTCGCGGATCGTGCGGGGGGTTGGCTGGACGTGATGGCGCAAGCTGCTGATCTCCACCCGATCAGCCGCGCCTGCATGGGGTTCCACCTTTGGAGTTTGGCGGGTCTCGGGCAGCACGGAGACCGTGTGGAAGCGGCTGTAACGGCCGCGCGGATTGCGACCAGCGAGGGCAGGGGAGCGATATTTGTCCCTCTCGCCATGGGCGGGGCAGGGGGGCTGCGCGCCGGTGGTACAGCCGCTGACCGACTGGTGCGATGGTTCGACGGGATGGAGTCGGCAAGCCGGACCGCGATGCGGCACCTCGACGACATCGAGGCTTGGTCAGCGCGGTCCGAAACCGAGATGGCCACGCTCTCGGGCAGGACACCCCCAGCCTTGCGCGCGGTGCTGACCGAATGGCCTCTTGTATCCGCCCCAATGGCTGAGGTGCTGACCGGCGCCAGCCGCGCCGCCGTCCAGCGCAACCTCGCCTGGATGGAGACGCGGGGTCTAATCCGCGAGGTGACGGGGCAGGGGCGGTATCGGATGTGGCGCGCTGCGAATTGACAGCCCTTCACAGGCGTGGGGTGTCAGCCGTCCGGAAAAAAGTTGTCCTCAACATGCATCGTGCGGTTCAGGATGTGAAGGACGATGATCGGATCACCGCAAGACTGGAGCGCATGCGTCGTTCCGACTGCTCTGTCAACGGGTATCAACAGCTTCTGCGACAGCAGTAGGTTGCTCCCGCCCGTCTTCCGGCATCAATCTGAAGAGAAGGGATGCGAGAGCAAGCCAACCGATCAGGCTCAGGCCGAGTACCCGGGCACTGTAGAGCGCGGCCAAATCCGGAGGAATGACCGGGACGGAAGCAGGTGGCTGCGGTGCCCCGAGAAGGTGGGGGGCCACCATCAAGGCAAGCCCTGCGAGACGCCCAGGCCAGGACTTGACCCCACTGGCGAGGAAAAGCCCCGCCACCGTCGCCGTCGCCGCCGCCGACATGACCCACCACATTTGCCTGTCCGACAGATCAGCGGCCAGCATGCCTGGCAACTCCGGTGGCAGTCCCAAGCTGGGTGACAGGGCGAAAGCAGCGAAGCCGGAAAGGGCGAGCGCGGGTGCAGAAATGCTGTGTGGACCCCACAGGGCACGGTGTGTTGCAAGAGCAGCTCCCGCGACCAGGCCAAAGCCTGACCAGGTCAAGACCAAAGTCAGGACCGTCAGGCCGTTTCGCACGACGATACCAACCTCTTCGTCAGCGTCGTCGGCATCGTGCGCAGGCAGGACAGGATCGCCACTCGATCCCGAGGGGTCATCTTGCGCCACCCCCATCAGGACAAGTTCGCCGGTCTCGTATCGCTCGGCTTCGATGATGAGTGGCTGGATCAGAAAAAACTGCAGAAAGGCAACCGCGAGACCTGTAATAGCACCCGCAATCACCCCGCCGGACAACAGGGATCTCGTCATGTCAGCGAACTCGATCTGTCAGTGGCAGGGAAAGCCAGTGGCGTGGCGGGTATCATGTGTTGCGGCATGCAGCGCATCTGAAGAGGCAAAACCTGCCGCAAAGATGAGAAACGTACCAAGGACAGCACTGGTCAGGATGGGCCGAACCAGACCTGCGTGCTGTACGGACGCGGTGGAAAGAGTGGTGGCAGACATGATGTTTCTCCGCCCGTCACACCCGACGGGATTGGGGTTAAGCCTCCTGTCTGGCCGGTCTCCTGGCTCACGGTCACTGCAACCCTTCGCCTTCCCGGGCAGTTGCCCAGTGGCATATCGAAGGGCCACTACCGCATACAGTCGCGGGGGCGGCTGAGGCGTCGGGTGCCGCTATTGGGTCCACCCTTCCTCATTCCCGATTGAGTTCGGGGACTCTGCATCCCATGAACACCAAACAAGATCACGATCATGCGCAGGCCGTAGAATGTCAATGCGCTTGAAGCCCGGCAGCCTTTTCGGAGCGGGACGCGGGAGTTCGTTCATCCTGGCCACCATTACTGCCTTGATCGGGGCCATTCACGAGGTCTGCTAGGATCGGACAGTCCGGGCGGTGATCGCCGCAGCACGCATCCGCCAGATGGCGAAGCGTGTCCATCATTGCCTGCATTTCACGAATTCGAACTTCAAGACCGGCGATCTGCTCAAGCGCAATCTGTTTCACATCGGCGCTCTGCCGTGAACGATCCTGCCAGAGCGCCAGCAACTCCTCGATCTTCTCGACGGAGAAGCCCAGATCCCGCGCCCTTCGGATGAAGCGCAGAAGCTGAACATCGGTCATCGTATAGACGCGATATCCTGCAACCGTCCTTCCTGCTGCCGGAATGAGTCCGATCGACTCATAGTAGCGGATCATTTTGGCAGAAACGCCCGAAGATTTTGAAGCTTCACCGATGTTCATCTCAGGTCCTCCTTACACGGCGATTGAAGGTGCAAAGCGCCGCAGTCGCAGAGCGTTGCCAAGGACGAAGACCGACGATAGCGCCATCGCGGCGGCGGCGAAGATCGGCGACAGCAGGATTCCGAAGGCGGGCCAGAGCGCGCCTGCCGCAACCGGGATCAGCAGGGCGTTGTAGATGAAGGCCCAGAACAGGTTCTGGCGGATGTTGCGCATGGTGGCCTTGGACAGCGCGATGGCATCCGAAACCGCAGTCAGCCTGCCCGACATCAGTACGACGTCCGCCGCCTCGATGGCAATGTCGGTGCCGGTGCCGACGGCAAGGCCCACATCCGCTTCGGCCAGGGCGGGAGCATCGTTGATCCCGTCGCCGACATAGGCCAGCGGCCCCAACGCCTTCAGACGTTTCACAGCAGCGACCTTGCCGTCGGGCAGCACCTCGGCCGCAACTTCGTCGATGCCAAGCTGGCGGGCGATGGCGTTCGCCGTGCGGCCATTGTCGCCGGTGATCATGGCAACCTTCAGCCCCAGCAGGTGCAATGCCCGGATCGCCTGCGGCGTGGTTTCCTTGATCGGGTCCGCAACGGCGATGATCGCGGCAAGCTTGCCGTCGATGGCGGCATAGAGCGGTGACTTGCCCTCGTCGCCGAGCCGGGTCGCGGTATCGCCGAAGCCCGAGACATCGAGGCCGAGCTTGACCATGTAGCGGTCGGCGCCGACGTCGACCCGCTGTCCGCCCGCCGCCGCCGTCACACCGAAACCGGTGACGGAATCGAAGGCAGTGACCTCGGGAAGGATCAGGCCCTCGGCTTCGGCCGCGGCGACGATGGCGCGGGCGATCGGATGCTCGGACTTCGCTTCGACAGCCGCCACCACTGCCAGCACTGCGGCCCGGTCGAAGCCCGGCGCCAGCGCCATGTCGGTCAGGCGCGGCTTGCCCTCGGTCAGGGTACCGGTCTTGTCGAACGCGACCACCTTGACGCTCTGCAAGGCTTGGAGGGCCTCACCCTTGCGGAAGAGCACGCCCATTTCGGCACCACGCCCGGTGCCGACCATGATCGACGTTGGTGTGGCCAAACCCATGGCGCAGGGGCAGGCAATGATGAGGACGGCGACGGCGTTGACCAGGCCAAAGGTCAGGGCCGGATCAGGCCCGAAGATCAGCCAGACGGCGAAAGTCAGGACGGCAAGCGCCATGACGACGGGAACGAACCACATCGTCACGCGGTCGACCAACGCCTGGATCGGCAGCTTGCCGCCTTGCGCGGCTTCGACCATGCGGATGATCTGAGCCAACATCGTAGCCTCGCCCACCGCCGTCGCCCGGAAACTGAAGGCGCCGGTCTGGTTTACTGTGCCGCCGGTCACGGTGCTGCCCGGTGCCTTCTCGACCGGCACGGGCTCGCCAGAGATCATGCTTTCGTCGATCCAGCTTGCGCCCGTCGTCACCTCGCCGTCGACCGGCACCCGCTCGCCCGGGCGGACCTCGACGACATCGCCCGGGCGGACTTCGGCGACCGGCACTTCGACCAGGCCGCCATTGCGAAGGACACGGGCGGTCTTGGCCTGAAGTCCGACCAGCCGCTTGATTGCCTCTGAGGTCCGGCCTTTTGCGCGAGCTTCAAGCAGACGACCAAGGAGGATCAATGTGACGATGACTGCCGCCGCCTCGAAATAGACATTCTGGGTGCCTGGGGGAAGGATTCCGGGGGCAAAGGTTGCCACGAGGGAATAGCCGAAGGCAGCCAACGTTCCGACCGCGACTAGGCTGTTCATATCAGGCGCCAGACGCGCCAAGGCCGGAAACCCCTTGCGGTAAAACCTGAGGCCAGGGCCAAGGAGGACCACGGTCGTCAAGGCGAACTGAATGTACCAGCTGTTCTGCATGCCAATGCTGTTCATCACCGCCATGTGGACCCACATGAACAGATGCGATCCCATCTCGAGGACAAAAACCGGCAGAGTCAGAGCCGCAGCAAAAAGCACATCGCGCCTCAATGCGGCTTCCTCGGCCGTTTTCTTCGCGGCGGACTCTTCTGACATGATGGCGGTTTCGGTCGCTGCCCGTGCCACGTAACCCGCATCCGCGATTGCGCCGATCAGGGAGGCAAGATCCGCCGTTCCGGTGGCCGTGGCGCGTTCCGTGGCCAGATTGACATTGGCTGCGGTCACACCGGGTACCGTTTTCAAGGCCCGCTCCACCCGTGCGACGCAGGAGGCGCAGGTCATCCCCTCGATGATGAGATCGATCGGGCGCGTTGGCACATCATAGCCCGCGTCCTCGATTGCCTTGACCAGAGCCGACCGGTCGAGGTCTGGCCCGATGATTTCTGCCCGTTCCGTCGCGAGGTTGACGGCTGCGGTTTTTACCCCGGAGACCGCCTGCAGTGCGCGCTCAACGCGCCCGACACATGATGCGCAGGTCATGCCCTCGACGTCGATCACGATCCGGCCGAGGTCTGCCGTGGCGTTCTGAGGGGCTTGTATGTTCATCGCGGCACTCCAGTGGCGAGTTACTCCGCTGACTGAGATAAGGCTTCCCATGATGGTAAGGTCAAGCCCTGATTTCAATTTGTCTGTTCACGGATTTGTTCCCTTGACCTTACAACGGTGGGAAGGCCCATATCGAGTTGCATGAGGCGATTGTCCAAAAGGAGACACTCATGCAGTTCCATATCGAGAACATGACCTGCGGCGGCTGCGCACGCAGTGTGACCAAGGCGATCCAGGCGGTGGACCCCACCGCTAAGGTGAGCGCAGATCCGGCCTCGCACAAGGTCGAAGTGAAATCAGCGGCTTCTCGCGACCGATTGGTCGCTGCGCTGACTGAGGTCGGCTACGCGCCTGCCTGACAAAACATAACCATCGAAGGAAAATCTGAATGAACAAACGTACTCTCGCGCTGTCTATTGTGGCTGTTGCTGTTGTCGGCGGGATCGCATTTGCCCAGCAAACCATGCAAGGCATGGACCACTCCAACATGGGTGGCATGGGCATGGGGGATATGGGCATGATGAGCCATGCGACCCTGATACCCCCGGAACTCGCCAATGACCCGGCTACCGTCGCCAGCGCTGCCGCGATGGACAAGATGATGGCCGACATGATGGTCCCCTATACCGGCGACCCGGATATCGATTTCGCCCGGGGCATGATCCCGCACCACCAGGCCGCCATCGACATGGCGAAGATCCAGCTAGAATTCGGCACGGATCCCGGGATGCGCGAGCTGGCTGAAGCGATCATCGCGGCGCAGGAATCCGAGATCGCCACGCTCAAGGCCTTTCTCGCCACCAAGGGCTTGTAAGCCCGGGATGATCTTAGGCGGCGCGGTCGGGATCGGCCGCGCCGCGTGCGATACGAGACGCAAAGGAGTTCGGTTTGATGGCCAGTAACGCGCAGAAACCGGACATCCACCCGCCGATGGCCGGAATGGACCATGCCGGGATGGGCCATGGTGCTAAGCCCGCCGTTGATCACACCGCGATGGGGCATGCGCCACAGGGGGGTAGTGCACACGCAGGACATGGCGACATGGTGGCCGATTTCCGCCGCCGGTTCTGGGTATGCCTCGTCTTGACTGTCCCAGTCTTGGTGCTGTCGCCGATGGTGCGGGACTTTACGGGGCAAGGGATGGCACCCCTGTTTGCTGGCGAAGAGTGGGTCGCGCTGGCCCTGTCTTCGATCATCTATTTCTGGGGCGGCTGGCCCTTCCTGAAAGGGGCACTTCCGGAAATCCGCAGTGGTCGTCCGGGCATGATGACGCTGGTCGCGCTTGCCATCTCTACAGCCTATTTCTACTCGGCTGCCGTCACGCTGGGACTGCCCGGCGGAGAGCCGTTCTATTGGGAACTGGCCACGCTCGTCACGATCATGCTTTTGGGCCATTGGCTTGAAATGCGGTCCGTCCTCGGCGCTTCTCGCGCTTTGGAGGAACTGGTCCGCCTGCTGCCCGATACCGCACTGCGCGTTACCGCGGACGGTGGAACGGAGGACGTGCCCGTCGCGGCCTTGATCGCCGGCGACCGGGTCGTGATCCGCCCCGGTGCGAAGGTGCCGGTCGATGGAAAGATCATCGAAGGCACATCATCCTTCAACGAGGCCATGCTGACCGGGGAATCGAAACCTGTCACGCGGTCTGCGGGCGAGGTTGTCATCGGCGGTGCGGTAAATGGCGAAGGTGCCGTTACCATCGAGGTGAAGGCGACGGGCGAGGCAACCTACCTGTCGCAGGTCATCGCCATGGTGAAAGTGGCGCAGGACAGCCGCTCGCGTACACAGGATCTGGCCTCGCGCGCAGCGACTGTCCTGACTTGGATTGCCATCACCGTCGGCCTCGGATCGTTCGGTTACTGGTATGCGGTCGGAGCGGGGGCGACCTTTGCGCTTGAGCGGATGGTGACAGTCATGGTCATCGCGTGTCCGCATGCGCTTGGCCTTGCCGTGCCGCTTGTCGTGGCCGTCTCGACATCGCTGGCAGCGCGCAATGGACTGCTGATTCGCGACCGTGCCGCTTTTGAGCGTGCGCGGGATCTGAATGCCGTGGTCTTTGACAAGACCGGCACGCTGACTGAAGGCAGATTCGGCGTGAGCGATCTGGTGTTGCTGCAAGATGGCGACGAGACGACCGCCTTGCGTTTGGCGGCATCGGTTGAAAGCCAGTCGCAGCATCCTATCGCCACGGGAATTGTCGCCGCAGCAAAGGCCCGTGGCATTGAATATCCGGCCCCGGAAGGCTTGCAGAGTATCACGGGTGCGGGCGTCAGGGCGCGCGTGGACGGGCGGGAAATCGCGATTGTCAGCCCCGGTCATCTCCGGCGGCAGGACAGGCCTGTAACCGACCCCCGCCTTGCTCTGCTGGAGGAGGCAGGCAAGACAGTCGTGGTGCTGGAGGTGGGCGGCCAGCCCTATGCGCTGCTGGCCCTGGCCGACATCGTGCGCGCGGAATCGCGTGATGTCGTGGCGCGTCTCAAGGCCAGGGGTGTCCGGTCAATCATGATGACGGGAGACGCAGAGGGTGTCGCGAAGTCAGTCGCCGCAGAACTCGGCCTCGATGAATACTTTGCCCAGGTCCTGCCGGATCAGAAGGCTGCCCGTGTGAAGCAGCTGCGAGCCCGGGGTCTGAAGGTTGCAATGGTCGGTGACGGCGTAAATGACGCGCCAGCGCTCGTCGAAGCCGATCTTGGGATTGCCATTGGTGCGGGAACGGATGTCGCCGTGGAATCCGCCGACGTGGTCCTGGTGCGTTCTGACCCACGGGATGTGGAGGCCATTCTTGGCCTGTCTCGAGCGACATATTCGAAGATGGTGCAAAACCTGATCTGGGCGACCGGATACAACGCATTTGCCATTCCAATGGCTGCTGGCATCACGTTCGGCACCGGCTTCCTGATGACACCCGCAGTCGGCGCCGTATTCATGTCGGCATCGACCATTATTGTAGCGATCAATGCACAACTCCTGCGGCGATACAGATCGAGCTAAGAAGACATTGAGCGCTTGGGACGACCAAGCGGGCTTTTCGGTAAGCTGTGAGGGGCGGCGCGATCAATCCAGAATGGCCATTCAAGCCATGCCGAGCGGGAACCTGGAGCAGGCTGCGTTGCGCTCTTTCAGCCCATGCCGTGAAGTCCGTGGAAGCCGCCTGTGACAATCACGGGTACGACGAACACAGCGGCCAAAATGACGATCACGACGCGCTGCCAGAGTTTTCGGTGCCGCCAGCAGAGAAAGACAGTGGCGAACAGAACCAGCCCAAGTTCCACCACGCCGATGATACCGCCGTAATAGTTCGGGTCCCAGTAGCTGACCGGACTGCGGAATACCCAGTCCGACACGGGCCAGAATTGGCGGCGGGCATCGTCACGATGGGTGACGAAGTCGGTGGCCGCATGCAAAAAGCCTGCTCCTGCAAAGGCGGTGAGAATGAGGTGACGTCGCCAGTGTCCAAGAGCAAGAAGCAGCCCCCAGACGAAAAAGCTGTGATCGACGGCAAAGACGGCCTGCCATGAGTCCGAGTAGAAGAGGCTTCCGAAGACTTCATGCTGGGGAATTCCAGCCAGGCGGGTCGACCAAAGCACCAGCGCAAACATCGGAACATCAGGGGCGAGGCCGCCCAGCATGGCCGCTACCAGAGTGGTCGGCACGACGGCACGCGCAAAGACTACAGCCCCGATCAACATATGGGTTGGTGTGTTCATCGTATCAACAGGCCGGAATTGGTTCGGCCTTCTCCTCTTGCGCAATCTGCCGAAGGAGTGAGAGGGGAACCGCACCGCTGAGCACGGTCCGTCCGATCACCAGACCTGGGGTACCGATGAACCCGAAGAGATCGGCAAGTGCGCGTGTTCGGTCGAGCTCAGCCTGAACCCCGGCGGAGGACATGTCGATCAAGAGCTGCTCGACATCCAGATCAAGGGTCTCCGCAACACGCCTTACCGAGGCCTCTTCGGCAACCATCGGTGTCCGCATGAAGCGGCGGCGAAGCTCCTGTTGCTTGCCCTGACGTGCGGCGGCAACAGATGCCCGGGCGGCCAGTTCAGACGGCGGCCCGAAGATTGGAAGTTCGTGTTGCACGAGCCGGTACGCAGCCGGATCTTCGGCCAGCAGGGTCTCAAGATCCCGCTCGAGTGCACGGCAGAAGGGGCAACGAAACTCACTGAAGTAGGCGATCGGAACCACAGCATCCGGGGAGTTATTTCCGAACAGGGCTGGGCATGGGTCAGTGCGCAGGGTCTCCATGCGCGCCCTGCGTGCTCCCGCATCAGGTAGTGGCCCATCGAGACCGACAAGGGCGATGTTTGCCGTGGAGGTCTGACCGGCCAGCTCCAGTCGACGAAATGGCGGCACACCCTCGATGTCGACATAGGAGAGCCCGCGTCCGCCAAGCCGGTCCCAAGGCAAGGCCCGCAGTCCATAGATCAAGGCTATGATTCCCCCCACTACAAAGAGATCACGACGGCGGATCGTCACAGGACTGTCACTGGTGTTCCGACGGGTACGTGCTCGTAGAGTTGGATCACATGGTCGTTCAGCATCCTGATGCAGCCGTTCGACACTGATTGTCCAATCGACCAGGGCTCTGTCGTGCCGTGAATCCGGTAGTAGGTGTCGCGCCCATCGCGGTAGAGGTAGAGGGCTCGGGCGCCCAGTGGGTTGCCCGGACCGCCCGGCACCCCTTCGGCGAATTGGGCATAGCGATCGGGATTCCGGCGGATCATGTCGTTTGTCGGGCGCCATGACGGCCATTCGGCCTTGCGTTCGATGATTGCCGAACCCTTGAATGCCAGACCGGCCTTGCCGACGCCGACACCGTACCTGACGGCCCGCTCGGAATCGAAAACATAATAGAGAAAGAAGCTTCGCGGGAAGACGAGGATCTGACCGGGGGCATGTTGCTCTCGGACTCGGACCTCGCGAGGTTGAAATTCGTCGGCCAAAACAAAGGGTTCTTCGGTATGGGCACGAAGGACAGTTGGCATCGACAGGGCTGCGGCGGCTACGCCGGTGAGAAAGTTTCGACGGAAAATCATGCGGACTCCTGAGGGGAACGTGAAGGACGAGGGTTCACTCAGAGAAAGGTTCGCGGAGGAGGACGTTGGGGGGCAAAGGCTCGGCTCGAAGCTGAGACCGGCGTGATCACGAACTGCGCTGGCTTGGCAGACGGTGCCACCTCGAAAAATGACAAGGTGGCAGTTGCAACAAGCTGGCAGGAGGCATGGCCTGAGCCGTCGCTGCAAAGGGCCTCCTGGTCCACAGCTGCGGTTTGAGCATGATCGACATGCGCGCCGTGGGATGAGTGATCAGGAAGCGCCGCCCAGAGAAGGGCGACGAGCAAGCACAGACCACACAGAATGTTCGCGAGCTTACGCATGGGAGCAGAATAGCGCTCTTGGTGTATGGGAGAGGTGTTCACATCGAAGTGAGCAGAGAATTTCCAAACAAAATCGGCGAAAGCGTCACGGCTTCACCTCTTTGTTACCCCTGTGAGACGGGAAGCGATTTGACCTTCCCACGTTGGAACCCGGCAGAGGTTAAAAAAAGGAGGAGCAGACCATGCGATTCAGTCGACGACTTTTCGTTGCCGGAGCCCTTGCCGCGCCTTTCTTGACGGGCCGGGCAGCCTTCGCAACCGAGGATAACCAAGGGCCCGTCCGAAACAACATCTCGGCGTTCCGTACCCATGAGTGGCAGGACCACTTCGACTCGCTTGGGGTGGGGGTTATCATCTCTGACACCACAGCCAAGGTTCTCCAGCACTGGACGAGCGATGGTCAGATGTTTCTCTACCCCACTTCGGTTCCGCTGTCGGATGAATTGACCCGGCGGGGATATACCGAGGTCGTCGAGAAGCGGGAAAACCCGAGCTGGGCTCCGACGCCCTCGATGCGGGAGCGCAACCCGGAATGGCCAGCCTTTGTGCCAGGAGGCGATCCGACCAATCCGCTCGGCACCCGCGCCCTGTATCTATCGTGGCAGTACTACCGGATTCATGGTACCCACGACACGCGCAAGATCGGTCGCCGCTCGTCGAACGGCTGTATCGGGCTTTACAATGAGCACATCGAAGAGGTGTTCGATCGCACGCCGGTCGGAACGAAAGTCAAGCTGATCTGAACAGATGAAATCGACAGCAACCCCTTTGGCCCTCCCGCAAAACCTGCTTGTCCGCAGGTTGTCGCGCTTCGTGTCGATGTGGCTTCTGACTGTCGCTCTGGTCATGGGCTTGGTGTTGGGACAGTCTGCAGAAGCAGCGTCTGGCAACGAGCATCATTCCGACCTCACCGTCGAGGCTGCCGATACACCCGACCAGCAATCTTCCGCAACGCCTGCCTGCCACCCCGGCGTGATTTGCACGGCGTTCGTTTTGCCAGATGCTCTGTCATCGATACAGCCCACGGTCGTTCCGGCTGTGCTTCAGCCCGGCGCTGAGCAGTCGCAACGCCGTTTTGGCGGTCCGGCCATCACACTCCCTCCCCCGCGAATCCTGACCTGACAGTCGGGCCGAACGATTGTTCGATGACCAGACGAGCCGGTTTGAAAGACTGGCTCAGGTTCAACTCTTTCTCAGCCTGACACGAGAATTCGTCCCAAGCTGTGACCCGCCTGACCGGCAGGGCGCAGCCAATGATCAACAACAAGAAACCAAGGGCAGTCAGGCCGATGAAATCACAATGGACGGGCGCGATCGCGCTTGCCGCTTCCGCCGTCGCGGCAGTGGCGCTGGCACATACGGGGGCGACGGGCGTCGTCCTGGACCGAATGAACGGAATGACGGCAATGCGCGACACCATCGCGGAATTGGCACCGATGATGCAGGGCACCGTGCCCTACGACAGCTTCATTGTGTCTGAAGGTGCCAGCGTCATTGCAAGTCATGCGGGCGGGACGATGCTGTCGCTCTTCCCTGAAAACAGCCTTGAAGGCGTCACCTATGCCAAGCCGGAAATCTGGGCTGATTGGCAGCAGTTCGCGGCCCTCTCCGAAGAGCTGAAGGTCTATGCTGATGCCTTGGCTGAAGCTGCCCCGAACGGCCTCGAGCCCGCGATTTCGCCAGCTGGCGAGATGGCTGGCATGGATCACTCGGGCATGGACATGACGGGAACACCGCAACCAGCGCAGGGCTTCACGGTCGCGGAATTGATGGGATACGGAGCGGCTTCGGAAAAGATCGCGGTGACACGCGGGACATCCGACCCGACAATTTTGGAGCTCGATCTGACGACACTGGCGGCGGACGACCTCTTCAACCGGATCAGCGCGACATGCTCTTCCTGTCATGCGCAGTTTCGCGCGGGCCGGAACTGACCATGCGAGGTTTGATCCGGCTTTCCTTTGTCTTCCCAGCCATCGTGGCAGGGATAGGTGCCGGGGTGTTGGCACTGTGGCCGATCGGGGAGGTCGAGCCCGCGAGCTTTCCTTCCGGCGATGCTGAACGTGGGGCCTATCTCGCGCGCGCAAGTGGCTGCGTGTCCTGCCATACCAACTCGGCCGCCAAAGGACTGGCGCTCGCGGGAGGTACACCTCTTGACACACCTTTCGGCACCTTTGTGCCACCGAACATCACACCACATCGGGAGGCCGGGATCGGGCGCTGGACTGTGCAGGATTTCGCCAGGGCCGTGCGCCAAGGGGTGTCGCCCGACGGCGACCCCTACTATCCGGTCTTCACCTACTCCTTCTACGCCGGTTTTTCCGATCAGGACATTGCCGACCTCTGGGAGGCGTTCCGCACTGTCCCGGCTGTTGGCGATGCAGCCCCATCCCATGACGTCGGCTTTCCCTTCAGTTTCAGATCGGGACTGAAGCTCTGGCGCGCGGCCTACCTTGAGACGCCCGATACGGATGCACTTATGGGCACGTCTTCCCCGTGGAACCGCGGGCGGGTGCTGGTCGAAGGGGCTGCACATTGCGCTGCCTGTCACACGGGCCGGACCCTGGCAGGGGGCCTTGATGACGGCGCCCGCTTTGCCGGGAACGACAGCCTTCCAGGGGGCAGCAAAGCACCGCCAATTCTGAGTGACGCTCTCCTCGCAAAAGGTTGGGGCATTGCGAACCTGGCTTACGCGCTTCAGTCCGGGATTCTGCCCAACGGGGATGCTTTCGGCGGCAGCATGGCCGAGGTCGTCGCTGAGGGCACGTCTTTCCTGAGCGCTGCCGACCGCGAGGCCATTGCCACCTATCTCCTCGACCCCGAAGGCACGGGCGACATTCCTGCGCCCGCACCGACGCCGGTCGAGACCCCAATGGCTGGAATGGATCATTCACAGATGGATATGGGAAATGGGAACTAGAGCGCTTGCCGTCATTCTGGCTCTGGGCGTTGCCGTCTTCGTCGGTGTCTTCATCTGGACGACCGTCTGGTCCCTCGATCCGCGCGAGACGATCTCCGCTGATCCATCGGTGACAGCCACAGTGTCCGAAGCGCTTTCGGACGGACGGATGGACGTCCAGGTCTACGCGCTCGGTGGTCGTGACGTTCGGGTCGAAATCCAGTTCGTGCCCAATACCGACGCCGGCGCAGCTGCCGGCATGCGGCCAGATGTGAACTTTGCGATGGTCGACATGCACATGGAAGGTGTAGCGCCGCCGCTTCAGCTGGTCGAGGCAGGCGTCTGGCGGGCAAAAGTGAAGCTGCCGATGGCCGGTCGGTGGGTCGTCAACGTGGGCTTTGGTGAAGAGTTTGCAGAGGTCGAGTTTGATGCGCGATAACCCAAGTCCGGCAACTTTTCTGAATGATGACAGCCTTCGCCGCAACCTGCGCGGCCTGGCTGTTGGCATCACCCTGTTCGTGGTCCTCGGCACGGTCACTGCCGTATGGGCGAACCCGCTTTTTGTCAGGATGACTCCAGTCGGGCCTTGGGAGTTCGTCGCGACCGTTCTGACGGCCTTCCTCGGAGGTGTGACAGCGGCGATGTGGGTCCCTCAGTGCACCTTGCGCGCTTCCGGGACGGGTGGGCTTGCCAGCTTTCTCGGAATTGCCTGCCCAACCTGCAACAAGGTGCTCATGCTGGTCTTCGGTGGACCCGCGCTTCTTGCCTGGTTTGATCCGCTCCGGCCGTGGCTTGCGACTGCCGGGCTCGCCATCATGGGCATCGCCGCGTTTGGCACGTGGCAACGGTTTCGCGTTGTCCGCACTGGCGAAAGGGAGGTGCAGGGACTGCGGTGCCTTGATCGGGGTGACGTGAAATGAAGACAGTCACGGTCCATGACCCAATGTTCCGACGGCTAAGCCGGAATGTACTTTTGCGGCACGGGCTGATGGCCCTCCTCTCTGCTGGCCTCGTTCTGATTTTTGCGGCTATCCATGGCGAGTGGAGTCCGATGCACCGCTGGAACCGGGCACTTGGCGACGCCTCGCTGGTGCTGGTTGCGCTTTCGATGGGTCTGGGTCCTCTGGCCCGGCTCCTCAGACCCGCAGTGTTGGTGCTGCCCTACCGCCGCGAGTCGGGCATCTACGGTTGCCTTCTGGCGCTTGCGCATGCTGTGGTCATCCTTGTCGGATGGGTCGAATGGGAACTGATGCGGCTCTTCGGCTTCGAATGGCATCCCGAACTCCTCACCTATGTCATGTTTCAGCATGGCTTTGGTCTGGCCAATGCGATCGGGATCGCCGCCATGCTCCTCGCGGTCCTCCTTGCCACAACCTCAAGCGATGTCGCGATGCGCCGCCTGGGCGTTTCCGGCTGGAAGTTCCTGCAGATGGGTGTCCTGCCACTCTGGTGGCTGTCTGTAGCACATGTCGCCTACTTCCTGTTCATGCATTTCCTCAGCTTTCACCGGGCGACGCCCGAGCCGAACCCCCTGCAGTATTGGTTCGTCGGGCTGGTGGTCTTGGTCCTGGGACTGCGACTTGCCGCTTACCTGAAAACCATCGGCGGCAGACGCATGCCGGAGTCTCAGGACGAGGGGGCCAAGCATGCGCCGATCTGAACGAGATCTCGCTCGGGCCGCACGGGTAACGACGCGTCGGTCGCTGTTGCTTGGCGGTGTGATGACCTCGGTGGTCGGCGTGCTTGGTTTCCGGATGTGGCAACTGGGTGTACGCGATGCTGAGGAGTATTACCTCCTGGCCGAGGAAAACCGAATCAATTTGCGGCTGGTGCGCCCCGACCGGGGCCGCATCTTCGACCGCGCGGGCAAGATCGTCGCGGACAACGAACACACCTACCGGATCACGCTCGTGAAGGAGGAGGCCAGGGACGTCGATGACGTCCTTGCGAAACTGCAGCGGCTTCTTGGTCTGACGGGTGAGGACATCGACCGGATTCGGGAGCAACTTGACCGCGTTCGGGGCTTTGTCCCGGTGACCGTGAAGGACAGGGTCACTTGGGAAGAGTTGTCAATCATCGCCTTGAACACCCCGGCTCTTCCAGGTGTCCACCCAGAGATGGTCCTGTCTCGGGTCTACCCCTTCGGGCCGGACTTTGCCCATCAGGTCGGCTATGTGGGACCCGTCAGCGACAGCGATCTCACAGCCAAGGACGGGGAACCAGATCCGCTTTTGCGCTCGCCGGACTACCAGATCGGCAAGACCGCGATCGAGCGGATTCACGAGCGCGCGCTGCGCGGTGAGCCGGGAGCCCAGCGGGTGGAGGTCAACGCCGGCGGCAGGACCATGCGCGAGCTGGCACTTGATCCGCCGACCCCCGGCTCGGACATGCAGATCACACTGGATCATCATTTGCAGAACTTCATGCGTGTGCGCCTCGAAGAACAAAGCGCGGCGGCTATCGTAATGGATGTCACGAACGGTGATCTCCTTGGCTGCACGTCTGCCCCTGCATTTGACCCGAACCTCTTCGTGCGGGGGATCTCGAGCAAGGACTACAGCGGACTGCGCGACAGCGAGTTTCGCCCGCTTGCCGACAAGACCGTTCAAGGGGCCTATCCGCCGGGGTCCACGATCAAGATGGCGAATGCGCTCGCGGCTCTGGAAAGCGGGGTCATGGATCCAGCAGAAACCGTGACCTGCAACGGGTACGTGGAAATCTCTGGTCGCAGGTTCCATTGCTGGAAAAGCGGCGGCCATGGGCGGGTCGACATGGTCGGTGCGTTGCGGCAGTCCTGCGACGTCTACTTCTACGAAGTTGCGCAACGGATCGGGATCGATGGCATCTTTGCGATGAATGACCGTCTCGGATTGGGCCAGAAATACGACCTTCCACTGTCGGGAATGGTTCACGGCAACAATCCCTCGCGCGCTTGGAAGCAAGAGCGGTACGGTCAGGATTGGTTGATTGGCGACACGATCAACGCGTCCATTGGCCAGGGCTTCACGTTGACCTCGCCAATTCAGCTTGCCACGATGACCGCGCGCCTGGCCTCAGGAACGGCAGTCCTCCCGCGTCTCGTGCGCCCGCTCGGTGGGGCCGGTCCGGGTGAGCCTGTTCCTGCTTCACTTGGTCTGTCGGCGGAGGCGCTTGCGATCGTGCGCCAGGGGATGTTCGAGGTTTCGAACCATGAGCGTGGGACGGCCTATGCGTCGAGGATCGCGGATGTGAACAAAGCCATGGCCGGGAAGACGGGCTCGAGCCAGGTGTTTTCGATCACGGCGGCCGAGCGCGCTGCAGGTGTCCGGTCGCAGGACGAACTCCCCTGGAACAGGCGGGACCATGCGCTGTTCGTGGCCTTCGCCCCCTTTGATGCGCCTCGATATGCCGTGACAGTGGTTGTGGAACATGGCGGCGGAGGGTCAACGGCTGCGGCCCCGATCGCGCGCGACATCATGCTTTTTGCCCAACACGGCGGCCTGCCGCCCGAAGATGCCTATCCCACTGCGCAGCGGGCCCGAATTCGGGAGGATCTGGCTCAACTGTCCGAACGAATTCTCCCGCCGGATGGGGTGACACCGATCACCGTGAGCCGGACATGAAGGCCACCAAGCCAAGAAATGGCAAGTTCCGAGGCGCTGCGATTGTTGCGCGCGCGGCAATCTTTCTGCTGTTTGCACCGCAAGCGAACGCGTTCTTCCACAATAGCCCCGATCTCGAACAAGGTCGCGCCATCTATGAAGCGGAATGCGCGTCGTGCCACGGCGCCGATCTGGAAGGACATCCCGACTGGCGGTCGGCGAATGAGGACGGGACCTATCCCGCCCCGCCGCATGACGCGAGCGGCCACACTTGGCATCACGGCGACATCATGCTGCGCGACTACATCAAACGCGGCGGGCAGGCGGTCCTTGACGAAATGGGCGTTGCCTTCACCTCCGGCATGCCGGCTTTCGGCGACCGTCTGACAGACAAGGATATCGAAGCTGTTCTGGATTACATCAAATCGACTTGGCCCGACGGCATCCGCGCCACGCAAGCAGAGCGCAGCGCCACCGAGGCCCTCGCCCCATGATGCCTGGCCGAACGATAGGCTATCGGTCCAAGTTCGAACTTGCCCCTCGTGTTACTTGAGTAAGCATCAACCCTCAAAGAATTTACGAAATGAAAGGTCCGCCCGATGCGAATGAAATCCCTGCTGCTTGCCAGCGTCTTCTGCTTCCAAGTCGCCATGCCGGCCTTCGCGCAGGAGGTCTCGGATGAACGCATCAAGGCTCTCGTCGCCGAGGCCCTGCGCGAAAACCCCGAACTGATCCTCGAAGCGCTCCAGGCCCTCGAAGAGCGGCAGGCGGAAGCGCAGGCAGCCGCCGCAACCGCAGTATTGGCCAACGAGCGCGACACATTGGAACGTGACCCTAACGCACCGGTTTTAGGCAATCCGAAGGGCGATATCACGGTAGTCGAGTTCTTTGACTACAACTGCCCCTACTGCAAGCGCGCCATGCCGGAAGTCGACGCTCTTCTGGCCGAAGACGGCAACATCCGGTTGGTGATGCGCGAATGGCCAATCCTCAGCGAGGGATCTGCCTTTGCCGCACGCGCCGCGCTCGCATCCCGGAAGCAGGGCAAATATGCTGAGCTCCACAATGCTCTGATGGGTATGCGCGGCAAGGTAGAAGCCGACACGGTGCTGCGTGTCGCCGGCGAAATCGGCTTGGACTTGGACAGACTCAAGGCAGACATGCAGGCGCCAGAGATCGACGAGCACATTGCAACCTCGATGCGTCTGGCCGAGGCGCTCGGTTTCAACGGGACGCCATCCTTTGTCGTAGGCGATCAGCTGGTCCCCGGTTTTGTTGAAAAGGCGCAGCTTTCCGAAATCGTGGCTTCTGTTCGGGCATCAGAATGAGTGGTTCGAAACGAGTCGCTTCGGAATGCTCCTGTTGCACCGCCTTCCCTGCTCGCAGGACGATCCCGGCCGTCCCGGCCCTCGCGGCGGTACTATGGATCGCTCTGTCTGGAATTGCGGCAGCGCATTCGTTCATTGCAGCAATTCTCGTCGTCAGTGAGAATGTTGAGCAAGACCTTGCGGAGGCTGTCCGAGGATTCGTGTTGGCTGCCGACGAGCGGGACGGGCACCCAAACGAAACCTCCGACGGGCATCTGGGCGGCGTTGACGTGCATGTTCTTCCGCTTCCGGCCGAAGCCACCAGACTTGTCCAGAAGTTGACTGGCTCACCAGACGAGCCGGCTGATGTCGTCATCGTCCTTGGACCGAAGCCTGCCGCCGACGACGCGGCGAGCAAGTACAGCCGTGCGAGCACCGTTCTGGTGCAAGCACTCCTTGCGGAGGGCTGGAATGGTGATGACCGCATGGACGGTTTCGTCACACGATACCGGCTCGCCTACGGCAAGGAGCCCGGTCTTTTGGCCGCCTCAGCCTACCACGCGGCGCGCAGGTTGGATGTCGCGATCAGACCGCTTGACGGAGCGGGGCCGCGGGATGTGCTTCTGGAAGCCTGGCAAGCATCCGAGGTCGGCTTGCAAAGATGAGCCTATGGTCTCTCGCGCGGCGCGCACCGGGTGGGGATCTCACGCCGCCGGATAGCTGGTGAAGACCGTACTGCTTCCGTCCAGACCGACCATAACGACATCATAAGCCTGACGCTCTGTCTCTGGTCCCATTCCCGGTGAGCCGAATGGCATGCCCGGAACGGAAAGTCCCACTGCCAAGGGGCGTTCGGCCATCAACCTGCGGATATCCGCTGCTGGAACGTGCCCTTCGATGGTGTAGTCGCCGATGGTCGCCGTGTGGCAGGACGACAGGTTCTCCGGGATACCGCGCTCCCGCTTATAGGTCGCGAGGTCTTCGACACTGCGCTCTTCAAAGCTGACGTTGAAGCCGCTTTCGCGTAGGTGGCCGATCCAGGCGTTACAACACGGACAGCCAGGGTCCTTCACCACATGGATCCGTTCGTCCCCTTCGGCCAGCAAAGGCACAGTGCTCATGGCAAGGATGGCCGGTCCGGCAAGAAGAAGAGTACGGCGCGCAAGGATCATCAAAAGCCCCATTTTATGTGTCACCGCAAAATACTGCCAAAGGCCGGGCGTGGCGAGCGCAGTATGGCTCCCAATAGGCCTGATCACCAAGAAACTACCGAAGACGCGCGTCCCCGGCCTGCACCAGAAGGACGCCGTGATTCTCATCTGCGTCATCGTCCGTAATCCGACGGGTCTGAACGCCCGGCAGATCTGCGAAACCTTCCATCATCCGTTTCGGAAACCAGGTCATTCGCAGGCTTTCGAAGCCGGGAACGCCTTCCAGTACGCGCGATATTGCAATTGTGCAGTTCGCCTTGGGCACCGCGCCGTACGCTTTGGCACGCGCCATGATCAGGTCCGCAACTTCTGGTGAAACCATGATTGTCTGCTCGACAACGTCGTAAGTTTCGCGAGCATGGTAGTCGATGTAGAAGTCGACCATCTTCGGCGTGATCCCGAAATGGACGTCGTTGCGCTCTGGAAGCTTCGGATGTCGCCAGGTTCCCGCCGGGTCAAAGAGAACACGCTCTGAGCCATTGATCAAAAGCCCGGCGTGCGCACCGGCGCCGCTGCGGGTCGACAGGACGGTATAGAGCGTGACCGAGGTCGGGCCGACATGTTCATAGCGCGCGTCGGCCACGGCTTCATCCGGCGCCCAGATCGGTTCGGCGCCGCAGGCGGACAGCAACAGAGTTGCGAAAAGGGCGAAGACCAATCGTTTCATGGTGTGTACCGTCAGATCATTGAAGTTTTCGCGACCCGCGTTCGGTTGCCAGTAAACTCTGCGCTATCAAGTCAAGACGAGGGAAAACGCGGCAATTCTGCTGCAGTCGATGTCATCGCCATATTGCCCAGACACCAAACTGTCAGATGACGGCACCAGACCACACTGATACACATGACGTCATGACCCGCTCGTTGTTTCCTATGCGTGCACTGATCCTCGCCGCCTATCTTCTGGCGGCGATCCTGCCAATGCTTGCCTTCTCCGAAGGTCGGCAACAGTCTCAGGCCGACCATGAGCAGATGATGGCGATGGCTGGCCATGGCGCGCATATGTCATCCGCAGGCAGCCCGATTGACGATGCACAACGGCTGCTTTGCCAGCAACATTGTCTTTTTGCGGCTGCGGCTCTTCCCGCCCCAAGCCCGGGCGTCGTCGCCATCGCGCGTTCGGTTGAAATCAACCTGAACAATGACCTGCTGGCTGCATCGCTTGCGCTCCCGCCACCTGGCCCACCTCCGAAACGCACACTGATCTGACCCTATAGCTCCGGTTCGCCGGGGCCTTCAGTCTTTTCACGTTGCGATACAGGAGAATTCGCATGATCACGTTCTCTCGCCGCGGCTTTCTGGCCGCTTCTGCGGCTACGGCCGCCTCACTTATCCTGCCTGCGCGCGCTCGAGCCCAATCAGCCCGTATGTCGCTGACGGCGACGACCCGGACGCTCGATATCCGGGGCAGGGCCGCCACCGTCTGGGGGCTGATGGACGGCAACGGCCGGTCTGGATTGGTCCTCGACCCGGGTCAGGCATTCGCCGTCGATCTGACGAATACCCTGACCGAGCCGACCATCATCCACTGGCACGGACAGATCCCGCCAAACGCTCAAGACGGCGTGCCGGACATGCCCATGGCCACGCTGCAACCCGGCGAAAGCCGCGCCTATGACTTTGCCGCGCGCCCGGGCACGCACTGGATGCATGCCCATATCCCCGCGCATGAGATGCTGCTGCTGGCCGCCCCCCTGGTCGTGCGGCGGCCCGAGGATGTTGCGGCCGATCGGCAGGACGTGACGCTGTTCCTGCACGACTTTTCGTTCAAGCCGCCTGCGGAGGTGCTGGCAGAGATTACCGGCGGCGCGTCCATGGCCGGGATGGACCACAGCCAGATGGGTCAGGACGGCATGGCCGGCATGGACATGGGCGCAATGGGTCAGGGGGACATGATGGCCATGCCGGGCATGGACGGCATGGCGATGGACCTGAACGACTACAACTTTGACGCCTACCTTGCCAATGACCGGACGCTGGACGACCCCGAAGTCGTGCAGGTGGACAAGGGCAGCAAGGTCCTTGTTCGGGTGATCAACGCGGCCGCCGCGACGGTGTTCTGGATCGACACCGGCGCACTGACCGGGCGGCTGGTTGCTGTGGACGGAGAGCCGGTGCAGCCCCTTCCTGGCAACCGTTTCGGAATCGCGATGGGCCAACGGCTTGACATCGAGCTTAATGTTCCAGCCGAAGGCGGGGCCTTCCCGGTCCTCGCCCTGCGCGAGGGTGCAAGAGAACGGACGGGTCTCGTCCTTGCCACCCCGGGGGCCACGGTGACGAAGGTCGCCAACATGTCCGACGCCGACCATCCTGCCTTCAGCGCCGATCTGACGCAGGAAGCGGCCCTGCGCGCCGTCACCCCGCTGCCGGAGCGCGCGGCATCGTCGCAGCCGATGTTGATGCTGGGCGGCTCGATGATGCCCTACGTATGGACCATCAACGGGCAGACCTGGGGCAAACATTCCCCGGTGACCGCGAAAACCGGCGAGCGTGTCGAGATCATGTTCCACAACATGTCAATGATGGCACATCCCATGCACCTGCATGGCCACGCTTTCCAGGTGGTCGGCGTGGGCCAGAACCGGATCGCGGGTGCTGTTCGTGACACCGTTCATGTGCCGCCGATGGGGATGGTGACGGTCGCGGTGGATGCGGGTGAAGCGGCGCGGTGGATGCTGCATTGCCATCACATGCCGCATCTCTCGACAGGCATGATGACTGAGTTCGCGGTTTCGGCCTGACGACGATCCGGACCCGCAGATTGCCTGCGGGTCCGGCCTTCCGCGATGGGAAAACCAATGCCTGTTCAGATGGGTCGTCGACCTCTCCTTGCCGGTCTTGCAGCGAGCTTCATTGCGGGGCCCGCCCAAGCGCGACCGCCTTTCCGGCTGCGAAAGGACCCGCAGCCTCTGCTTTCCCCGCCTATCCAGGATGAAGCAGGAACCACCAGGGTTCTTGGGGACTTTGCCGGGCGTGTGATCCTTCTGAACATCTGGGCGACTTGGTGCCCGCCCTGCCGGGAAGAGATGCCGGCACTCGAACGTTTGGAAGGGCTGCTTGGAGGCCCGGATTTTGCCGTGCTACCCCTTTGCATCGACGAGGGCGGGATCGAAAGGGGCCGAGGTTTCTATGATGAGATCGGGCTTGTAAACCTGCCGCTCTACTGGGCGGAACCGTTGCGGGTTCAACTGGCTTTGGCCTTCATCGGACTGCCGACGACGCTTCTGATCGACCGCGAGACGCGTGAAATCGGGCGGCTTCAGGGCCCCTTCGACTGGGGAAGCGACGAGGCTGTCCGTCAGATATCGGATCTGCTTTGATCGGTCGCCATTCCCTTGATTAAATCCCTGCCTAGCACGTTGAGTTCGGAAATGGACAGATCAGGCTGCCTGATAGCTGGTGAAGATTTCGAGACTTCCATCCCGGCGAACCAGCAGAACGTCATAGGCGTCTCGACTGTCTTCTGATCCCATGCCGGGGGAGCCGTAGGGCATGCCGGGTACTGCGAGGCCGACTGCGTCAGGACGCTCGTCGAGCAGCCTGCGGATATCTGCAGCCGGGACATGGCCTTCGAGCGCATAGCCGTCAACGGTTCCTGTGTGGCAGGAAAAGGCCTTTGCCGGAATGCCCTGATCCATCTTGAAGCGGATCAGCAAGGTTCCCATCGACACCTCATCCGTTACTGTGAACCCTTTTTCGCGCAAGTAATCCACCCATGCCTCGCAGCACTCGCAACCGCGCCCTTTGACGACATGGATCGGTGGTTCTTCCTCTGCCCTGGCGGCAGGGGCCAGGGCGAAGGCTGCTGATGCAAGCATGAGTTCACGGCGACCGATAAAATACCTTTTCATCCACGTTCCCCGTCGGTTGTTGGCATGAAGCCGGTTTCGCTGCGCCAAGTGGCAAGTGCATCAAGGTCAGCAGCAGTAGCAATCTCTTGCTCCGGCAGGGCGTCCTGGTCTTTCGGGTCGACCGGTCGGCCATCGACACGCACTTCGTAATGGAGGTTCGGGCCGCTCACGAGCCCTGTCGCGCCGACCGCGCCAATCTCGTCGCCCGCCTTGACCCGCGTTCCGACGCGAACGTCTTCAGCAATCTCAGAGAGATGCGCATATCGCGTGACGACCCCACCGCCGTGGTCGATGTCGATCGTGATGCCATAACCGCGGATCGAGCCCGCAAAGATCACCCGACCGGCACCAGTCGCCGAAACCTCGGTCCCCACGGGGGCCGCGTAATCGATCCCGGTATGCATTCGAACTCCGCCCAGCACGGGATGGTTCCGGCGGCCAAAGACGGACGACAGGCGGGCACCAAGGATGGGGGCCGCGGAACGCTGCACGGCTTCGCCATCTTCAAAGACGATGACCGGACCAGCGGCTTCGGTCGCAACAAGTTCGAGGACGCGATCAGTAAGCTCCAGCCGTGCGTAACTCAGGCGCGGCTCTCCCGCGATGCTGCCATCGGGAAGCTGATCTTCTTGCCAGACCAGCGCGAAAGTCTCTCCACCTTTGAGGTCGCGCCTGAAATCGACCTGGCCCGCAAGAAGTGCTGTCAGGTCAACCGCAAAGCGTTCCGGTGCATTCCGGGCCGTCAAAGCGTCGTAAAGGGTTCCGTCTAAGGTTAAGGTCTCACCCCGGTCCGTCACATGAACCGGTGGGTCAAGCCGTTGTGCTGCGATCGGCCCGTCGAAGGTGAGGGCAATTTCTACTCCATCTTCCACGAACAGTGAAAGGCGTGTCAGCGATGCCGGATCCCCGGACGCTGCCGTCCATTTGATCCGGTGACCAGGTCGCAGGTCGGTCAGGTCATAGACCCCAGAAAGTGCCAGTGCGGCTTCTGCCCGGATCGTCGCGGGGATTCCTGCGTGACCAAGGACGCTGTCCAAAGTGTCACCGGGGGCGATCGTGGTTTCGAAGGCCGCTGGCAAATGCGCCGTCGGAGGATCGGCCATTGCCTGGAGCGGGGCGAAGGACGCGACAGCAAGGATGAGAAATGCAGAGCGGATCATCTGGCAGAATGACCTTTCAACTGAGGGTTCGGCGGATTTTGGGAACGGCGAATCGCCGGTCCTCGTGAAAGTCGATGATGCTGACGAAGCGCCCATCGGGGTGGAACAGGAACACACCGGCGGTGTGGTCCATCGTGTAGTCGCCGCCATCCTTGTCGACACGGCGATAGGTTACGCGGAAATCTGCGGCGGCCTGCGCGACCTCCTCGGCGGGACCCGTCAACCCGATGATACGCGGGTCGAAGTTGCTGACGTAGTCCGCAAGGACGACGGGCGTGTCGCGTTCCGGATCGACCGAAATCAGCGCCACGATCAAACGGTTCGCGTCGGCACCCAGGTCTTCGAGCCAGAGCGATATGTCGCTCAATGTGGTCGGGCAGACGTCGGGGCACCAGGTGAAGCCGAAGAACACCATGACCGGGCGGCCGGCCCAGTCTTTCGGTCGGACTGAGCGGCCTTGGTGATCGGTCAATGCCCAGGACATCTCGCCAATTGGCAAGGGCAGGAGCTCGTTGCGGGCTGGCCGATTGCGCGTGCGATAGGCGCCGACGCCCAGCATGAAGGCGACGGCTCCGATGGCACCTACAGCGCCGAGGATTACTGCCCTGCGTCGGCGCAATCCGGCCCCTCCGCACGCAAGGACAGGACGTCGACGTTTACCGTGACCTCACCAGCCTTTTCAAAGCTGAGGGTGACCGGAAAGCTGTCGCCTTCCTTCAGGGCATTCGTCAGCCCCATCAGCATGCCGTGATACCCCCCCGGAGAAAGTTGCACGCTCTGGCCAGCCGGCACGGGGATGGACATCGCATGCGGCATCGATGCGATGCCGTCCTGAACAACAGTCTCGTGCAGCATCGGCATACCGGCTGCAGGCGTCGCGATGCCAACCAGCGCGTCGTCGGTCGATCCGGTGTTCGTGATCTCCACATAGAAGACGCCGGGACGCCCCGCGCCGATTGTCGCCTTGGACCAGGCGTGCTCAACCGTCAGATCGCCGATGGTCACGGTCTCGCAGGCCATCGCTGCAGATGCAGAGAGGATCAGGGCTGCAGCAAGAAGAAAGTGATTCATGGGTCAAAGTCTCGATTGAAGGTCGGAAAGGATTTCGGCCGCCGGTGTGCCGTAGGTGAATTGACGCAGCCACGCGCCATCCGGGCCGATGAGATAGAGGCCGGGACTGTGCGCCATCGTGTACCCGCCTTGCGAAGCGGTATCGGCCTCCCGCTCATAGAAGATCTTGAAGCTTGCGGCCGCAGCCTGCGTTTCGGCCTCGCTGCCGGCCAAGCCGAGGATCGCTGGATGGAAGGCTTTGGTGTAATCAGCCAGCCCAAGCCGTCTGTCCCGTTCAGGATCGATCGAGATGAAAACTGGCTGCGCCGATCCTGCGTCAGATCCAAGGTCATCCATGACTTGCGCGACTTCGGAGAGCGTAGTCGGACAGACATCCGGGCAGCTTGTGAAGCCGAAGAACACCAAAAGGAATTTTCCACGGAATTCCTCCGTCGTGCGGATGCGACCTTCGCTGTCAGCAAGCGCGAAGGCGGGCGTGAAGACAGAAGCTGCTGCTTGGGTGTCGTCCGTTGCGGGCCACCACCGCACCGCCGCGAAAGCGAGGACCGCCGCCGTCGCGGCGACCCAAAGGATGATCTGAAGAGAACGAAGACGCATGACCAGTCCAGACAATGAGAACGGCGTGCGGTCTAAAACCTCGAGCAACTAGAGGTTCAACCCACAAAGAGGTGAAGAGTTAAGCACCGGCGAGGTTTCGCCGATCAGGCCGCCCCAAGAAATCTGGCGAGGGCAATGCCGAGGAGGGTGCCGAACAGCCCGAAAGCGATGGCGAAGCCTGCGCCATACTGCAGGCGGTCAAGCGTCTTGCCGCCGCGCTGTCGGGCGAGATAGTAGCCCCACAGAAATCCGACGATCCCGAAAACTGGTCCGATCATGAAAACTCTCCTTTCAGGATACTCTTGTTCCGCCAACTCCAGAAGGCGAAGCCTCCCCAAAAGCAAAGGATAAGGAGGAGTACGGACCAGTCGCCAATACGGGCGTAGAGCGTCGGTTGCAGGGGCCTCGGCAAGCGCATGTCGATTACGCCAGAAGTCTCGATGTCCAGCATCGCCAGTGTCTTTCCGTAGGCGTCTATCACTGCCGAGATGCCCGTATTTGCGGCACGCACGAGAGGAAGTCCCTCCTCGATGGCCCGCATCCGAGCCGAGGCCAGATGTTGCTTTGGACCAATGGACGCACCGAACCAGGCGTCATTGGTCGCGTTGAAAATCCAGTCCGGTCGGATGGCATCATCGACCACATGCCCGGGAAAGATGATCTCGTAGCAGATAGCGATACCCGCATAGGGATGTGGGCCGAATGCAAGGGTGCGGGGACCCGGACCGGGGAGGAAATCACCTAGAGATTCGACCAATCGCTGGAATGGCAGGACACTCCGCCACGGAACGTATTCACCAAAGGGAACAAGGTGATGCTTGGCGTAGCGCGTCAGGACAGAGCCATCCGGCGCGATGGCGAGCACTGAGTTTCGGTACACCGTCCCGTCAGCGGTGACCTCCCGCTCAGGACTGCCAGCCAAAAGGACGGCAGTGTTCGGCAAGAGCCACCCAAGCATGACACGGGCCCCAGTGTCTTCGGCGAGAAACCCCGGCCATGCGGTTTCGGGCCAAAGCAGGATATCGTAATCGCCCGGTCGTGCAGAAAGCGAGAGAAGTCGGAGGATGTTGGCCTTCCGGGATCCTTCGTCCCATTTGGCGCTTTGCGCGATGTTCGGTTGCACGACGCGGATATGTGCGCCGCGCTCCGACGGGGGATCTGACAAAGTCAGGCGCGCAGCGCCGAAACCAGCCACGATCACCGCAATTGCGGTGGCGCTGGCGAAACAGATGACCTGCAACCTGCGAGCGGGCGCGGGGAAAGCTAGCCCGACCAGTGCTGAACAAAGCACCAAGAGGAACCCCAGCCCATAGCTGCCGACCAGGGAGGCCACCTGCGCGAAGGGCAACCAATCGGCCAGCGTGTAGGCAGCAAGGTTCCAAGGAAACCCCGTCAGAACATGCCCCCGCAGCCATTCAAGGCCGGTCCAGCTTGTCGCGAGCGAAAGCGCCAGCGGCAATCCGGCGCGCGCCATCCTGGCCGATAAGGTGCAGGCCAACGCAGGAAAAACCGACAGGACGGCCGCAAGGCCCAGAACGGCCGGCAATGCCAGCCAGCCGAAGCGATCAGCATCCACCTGGAAACTCTCGGTGACCCAGAACAGCCCCGGCACGAACTGTCCCAGACCGAACAGGTATCCGAGGCCGAGCGCCCTCATGGGGGCTGCATCTCGCAGCAATAACGACAGTACTGCGAAAGCAACCATTCCGAGCGGCAGGATTGAGTACGGCGGCAAGGCGAAGACAATGCAGGCTCCTGCCAGGACAGAGGATACCAGACCCGCCATGCCACGCAGGTTCGTCCTGCTCGAAATCCTTTGTTCCTCCGATTTGACCAAACTTGACACCGCCTCCCGATTTCATCGAGAGGGCTAGCTGCTCTAGCAACTAGAGGTGCAACAAGTGGTTTGATGCATCACGGCATTGTCAGGTCGAAGGGGCACATCGCATGATTTCCTTGCCCATGCAGGCTGCGAAACAGCTCGACCTTAACAACAGGTGTCCGGTCACACAGACTTGACTGGACACGAGGCGCGCTTTTCTCAACGGCATATTGAACGGTGCAGGTGTATTCGACGGCTCCGCGCTGCAGCATCCAGAAGAAAGCCAAGCTCATGTTCACACGACGCCACTTCATTGCCACGACAGCCGCATTGTTTTCGGCACCGATTTCCGCCCCGGCTTTCGCTTCATCGCACTTGCAAGACCAATGGGCAGCCTGGGATGCCGAGGTCACCCCGTCAGGCTATGACCCTGCCACGACCAACCCATGGGGATTGCATCCTCGCCTCCTTCCGACCCGCGTCGAAGCGCGTGCCGGGTTGGTGCCAGGCGATGTCCATGTCGACGCGATTGCGCGGTATCTCTATCACATTCAGGCTGACGGCACGGCGATGCGCTACGGCGTCGCCATTGGCCGGGACGGTCTCTACGAGCCTGGAACATATACGATCCGGCGCAAGGCAAAGTGGCCGAGTTGGACCCCCACGCCAGCCATGATCGAACGCGAGCCGGAAATCTATGCGAAGTTCGCAGATGGCATGGACCCTGGCCCAGCCAACGCCCTGGGATCGCGGGCTCTTTATCTTTTCGTCGGCGGCCGCGACACTTACTTGCGGATCCACGGGACACCGCTTCCACGTTCGATTGGTAGCCGAGCAAGTTCGGGCTGCGTGCGCATGGTCATGCCACATATCAACGATCTGTTCGACAAGGTTGAGACTGGCGTTACCGCGTATCTCTATCCCGCAGAAGAGGGGAACGTGGCGACCACCAGCTAAAAGGAATCGCATGGGGCTTCGTTTCATGGAACGCTAGATGCGCAAGTTCGACCTACCCACAAGCGGGTCGCTGACATGCGGTTTCTTGTCCTCGCTGCCGGCGCGCGGCTTAGGCAGCAGTACTGTCAGCTCGAAACAGTGGGTTTGGCGGAAAGCTGTGTGCAGATTGGCCTTCCTTCGACCGTTCGCAACGGCAACATTGTCGTTTCAACCGGCCCGACATGGCGGTACCAATAGCAGCCGTCCTCAGGCTTGAAGATCACCTCCTCAAGATTCTGGTAGGGAGCCGCAATCAGCGCGACACCTTCGGGCAGTTCCTTGAGAAAGCCGGTTGACTTGTCGGTGGCCTGATCGATCGGGACAGTGCAGGCTCCGAGCGCGAGAAGAGCGACAGCAACAAAGACTCGCCGACACTTTTTCACCACGCCGGTCGTGGTGGTGCCTATCGGCTTTGAGGATTCGCTTGGTATTTCTGTCCCACAATTATCAATCCTTGACATCGAACTTCCCTGCTTCTTGTGTCGATCGCGAGCGTGATCTTGGCCAAAGGTCTTTGGCCAGCTATCAAATGAGTCATACTTTGATCAGCGCCGCTGTCACATACATGAAGGCGATACCCCCAAGGAAGCCACCGAGAACGGCCGGAGAGAACAGGATCGCCTGTCGATCACTATTCTGCCGCTGCAGATAGGCCGAGACCTCGACCATCACCTGCAGGATGGCACCGGCACCGACCGCAAGTGCCAAGGCTGACCATTGTGGCGCGTAGGCAAGGCTGCCAACCCAGATGCCAAGCACAGCTGGTGCACCTGCCAGCAAAGTCAGCGCAGCAAAGCTCCAGAGCGGCGGGCGGATGCGCAGCATGGGGGCTGCGATGCCGATGCCTTCGGTGACGTTGTGCAGTGCGAAGCCGAGGACAAGGAAGGTGCCAAGCCCCGCCGCACCGGCGGCAAAGGCGCCGCCGATGGCCAGACCCTCGCCGAAGTTGTGCAGCCCGATGCCGAGCGCGATGTAGAAGGCCAGGGCCAGCCCCTCGGGTCGCCCGCGCCAGCGCCCAATGGCCATCAGCAACAGGAAACTGGCCAGCGCCGACAGCCAGACCATCGCCGAGCCCTGGAACATTGCCGCCGCTTCGGCGGCCAGTTCCGTGGCCTCGGCAATCATATCCAGAAGCAGGAAGGCCAGCATGCCCACCGTCAACGCGAGCACGAAGTTCATGCCAGCGGTGCCAAAGCCGCGCATGGCTGGGTAGAACATCAGACCGAGCGCCACCGGCAGCAATCCGACCAGCGCTCCCACCAGCGCCTGCATGCGGAACTGTCCCGCAGTGGCCTGCGGCGTAGGCACCGCCACGGCAATCTCGTGCCCGAATACGGTGCCGGTGTTCGACACCAGGGCCACATGATGCGCCTCTCCCAGAACCCAAGGGTATGGGATCTGGAGCCACACGGCGCTGCCGCGTGCGATTGGCCCTGGCGGATTCTGCGTGAAGGTCCAATAGGCGTCATCGACGGCAATCTGGGCGATCTGCATCGCCTCCGAGCCGCCCGCTCGCACCAGAATCTGGATGCCGGTCTGGTCGAGAACGGTTCGCTCTACCGTCAGGGACTCGACCGGCGGCGCGCCGTTGTTGAAGCTGCGAAGTGGATCGAGTGACGCGATCCAGACGAAAGACCCAAGAATGGCAGCCAGCGGCAAAAGTACCAGCAGAAGCCGTATGGCAGTGGGGCGGGTGGGCTGGCTCTGGTCGCTCATGCGCCCGGCCCCCGCACGTCGAACATGCCCACCCAGCCAAGTTCGGTGAATTCGGATTGATGCGCGTGGAACATGTACATCCCGTCCTCGTGGTCGGCAAAGCTGAACTCGAGAATGCCGCGCTGCGCCTGGCACTGCATGATCAGGTCGACTGTGCGCAGGGTCGGCGTCAGTGTCGTTCCAGTGTCGAAGTAATCGAAGAAATTCGCGTGTAGATGGAACGAGTTGATCGGGTCGAACTCGGTCACGTTTACCAGATAGACCCGCACAGGCCGTGTCTTGTCGATGCGGATCGGCACGTTCATGTAGGCTTGGCCGACCGTGTTGACGGCATAAACCTCGTTGCCGCCGTCGAAATTGGTGTCGAAGGCATTCATGACCATCGCCAGTTCCTGCCAGTTGCCATTCTCGGGACTGCCAAGCATACGCGAGGCGGCAACGGCGGAAAGCGCCGGGTCGGATTGACGGGTTGGGTCGGGGTCGATCACGAAGAGGCCGTACATACCCTTGTGCATGTGGCGCTTCAGCGGCAGCGCGTGGCAGTGGTAGAGATGGCAGCCGAAAGGCTTGGCATCGAACTCGTAGATGAACTCTTCCCCGGGACCAATCAGCCCAGCCCCTGGAACTCCGTCCATCCGCGCCGAATGGATACCGTGGAAGTGCATCGAATGCGGGTGCGAGCCATGGTTACGGAAGATGATCTTAAGCCGCTCACCTTCCTTGGCTCGCAGGGCCGGGCCAGGGACGCGGCCGTTGAACGTCCATGCCGGAAAGAGAACACCGGGGGCGATCTCGATCTCCCGGTCGATGGCAGTGACTTCGAATGTGCGCAGGGTTCGGCCATCGGGCAGAAGCTCGGTTGTTCCAGTATCCCAGTCCGTCAACATTGTCGAAGGATCGAAACCGTTCGCGTCGTGGTCGACGCGCCCGACCGTTGTCATGTTGCCATGCGCCATGCCGGACATCGGTGCTGCGTAGGGATCGGCCGACATCGCAGACATGTCGTGTCCAGCCATCGGGTCAGGTGCTGTTTGCGACCGTGCCGTGCCGACGGCAACGGCTGCGCCACCGGCGGCGGCCAAGCCCCCAACGAGCAAGGCGCGCCGTGACGGATCAACCGATGTGTTCTCGTCGGCAGGCATGGATGGGACTTCCCGAACTGGGCACCAAAGTCTTGGCGCGAAATGTTAGACAAGGCTAACAATCTGCCCGCAGGGTTTACCTGTCAACCCAGATCGTGCGAGACTGTGACCACGATGCACGATGATCCTCATGAAGTTCTCCATGCTGCCAGTGACGACCGCTCTCCCGACTTGCGCGCGGAGGCATTTCAGGGCGTGCGCGCAGCGCGGCGAAACGAGCTGGCAGAAGATTACGTGGAGCTGATTGCCGAACTGATCCACAGCCACGGCGAGGCGAGGCCGGTCGACATCGCTACCCGAATGGGTGTCACGGCGCCGACGGTGGCCAAGACGCTGGACCGTCTCGCCCGCGACGGCCTGATCACCCGGGCCAAGTATCGTTCAATCTTCCTGACGGAACAGGGCAGGGCGCTGGCCAAGGAATGTAGGCACCGGCACGAGATCGTGCTGCGGTTCCTGCTTAGCCTCGGGCTTGACGCCGAGACGGCGGAACGCGATGCCGAAGGCATCGAGCACCATGTCAGCGAACGGACACTGGCTCTGTTTTCGGCTTTCGCCAACCGGTCCTGACGGTCGTCAGCTATTCTCGACTGCGAACCGCACATCGGCCATCAAGCTATCGGCACTGAAATTCTCCAGCCGTTTGCCATTAAGGAAGAAGGTTGGCGTTTGGCGGATAGCCAAGGCTTCCACGTCGGCCGCATCCTGATTCAGGATACCAGTGATCCCCGGGAAGAACTGGTCCGTCTCGGCCTTTTCGGGATCAAGGCCCGCAGCCCCGGCAATCTCCCATGCCACATCCATCTCAGGCGAGCCATGAACAGCCCAGCCAGGCTGCTGCTCAAGAAGTGCATCGAGGACAGGCTCGAACTTGTCTTGCATCCGCGCAGCCTCGAGGATGCGCACAGCCTCGTCCGAGCCTTCGTGGAAAACGGTGTAGCGCAGCACGACGCGGACCTGCGTCGGAAACTGCCGCCGGATTTCCTGCACCACGGGGTGGTATGCACGGCAGGCCTCGCAAGAAGGGTCAAAGAACTCGACAAGAGTGAATGGTGCGTCGGCGGGGCCGAAGCTGGGGGAGTAGTCACGGACCAAGAGGGCCTGATCCTCGGTTGGCGTGGCGGCGGCCACCGCTTCTGCCTCGGCGTCGCGGCGCTGTTTCAGCACGAAGGCGCCACCCGCGAAGGCAGCAACACCAAGTGCGGAGGCTCCAAGGATAAGGGTGCGGCGGTTCATGGGCGGTGTCCTTTCGGCAGGATGAGACAGGCAAGGATCGCCGCGAAGGCGACCGCAGAAAGATAGGGGATCGGCAGGCCAAGGATCATCTGCGCCTCGCCGGTGCAGGATGGGCCATTTTCAGTGCAGGGCACGATCGGCGCGGGCAGGATCCCTGCGTACAGGCCCGAATGCCATGCCGCAAGTGCGAGCCCGGCGAGGGTCAACGGCAAGCCGTAGGTGCGCGCCATCGCGTCCCCCCGGCCAGAGCGACAGGCCAAGGATCGGCACCAAGGGGAACATGGCGATACGCTGATACCAGCAGAGCGTGCAGGGCATCTGACCCAGCACCTCTCCGATGAAGAGCGCACCAAGCGTGGCCGCCAGAGCGATCAGGAAGGCCGCAGTCAAGGAAAGGTCGTCGCGCGACATGGATTGCGGATCAGCTTTGGTCAAGAACCGGCTCCTTGCGGCGGCGAAGGGGAAGCGAGGCGAAAAGGATCAGGACCGCGCCCAAGGTGATGCAGATATCCGCAACGTTGAACGTGGGCCAGTGCCAGTCACGCCAATAGAAATCAAGGAAATCAGTCACGGCACCCTGCCGAAGCCGGTCGATGATGTTGCCAAGCGCCCCGCCCACGACCAATGCAAAGCCTGCCCTTTCCAAAGCATTTTGCGCCCGGAATGCCATGACGGCGAAGGCGAAGGTCAGCGCGCCCGTCAGCGCCGCCATCAGGAGGGGCTTACCTGCCATGAACCCGCCCATCATGCCAAAGCTCGCGCCCGTATTGAACCCGAGGGAAAGGTTGAAGCCCGGCAAGACCGGGACCGCAGTCCCCTGCGACAGCAGCGACAGCGCTGCGGTCTTGGTCAACTGGTCTCCCACCACTGCGGCAGCAATCAGAGAAATCAGCATCACCCTGGTCATTCTACGGCCTTGCTCTTGATGCCGATCCAGCGTGGGACCGACGCGGCGTAACGATCATAGTCCGGCCCGATTGCCATCCGCAGGGCGGCCTCTTCGGACCGCACTTGCGTGCTGGCCGACCAGAGAAACAGGACTGGGGCGAGGACTGTCGGCAGAGAGGGAACCGCCATCGCAACACCTGCCAACAGTGCCGCTTGCCCCACAAAGGTTGGGTTGCGGCTGAAACGGTAAAGCCCGCTGGAGACCAGATCGCCGGTTTCGCCGCCGACCACGCCGACGCGCCAGGATGATCCCATCGACATCTGCGCGGCAAAAGCCACCATCGCGCCGAGCCCTGCGACAAAGACCCCGATCAGGCCAAGGAGGACGGCGCGACCCTCAGTCCAGAGCAGGTCGACCTTGTGGAACCCGGCCACGGCGAGCCAGAAGAGCGGCCCGAAAAACGCCAGCGCAAAGGCCGCGCGGAAACCGATTGCCGCCAGCCGATCGCGCCCGGTGGCGCGCGCGAACAGCCAGATCGGACGCCCCGCCGCTTGTGCTGCCATGGCGCTGCCCCAGAAGAACAGCGCCAGATAGCCGAAAAGAAGGGCCAGCGCGGCCCAACCAAAACCGGAGATCATCAGCTCAGCCCTCGCGTTCCGGGTTGAACCGCAGCAGACGCAGGGCGTTCAGCGTCACAAGCACGGTTGCACCGGTGTCGGCGAGAATTGCGATCCAGAGGCCAGTCAAACCGAATACCGAGGTCACGAGGAAGACGGCTTTCAGCCCGAGCGCTATGGTCACATTCTGGCGGATGTTGGCCATTGCTGCGCGCGACAGACGGATCGTGGCGGGAATGTCGGTCACCCGGTCACGAAGAATGGCCGCATCGGCCGTTTCCAGCGCCACATCAGTGCCCGATCCCATCGCCACACCAACGCTTGCCTGTTTGAGCGCGGGGGCGTCGTTGATGCCGTCGCCGATCATCATCACGCCACCTTTACTTCCGATCTCGCGGATGTAGGCAAGCTTGTCCTCCGGCATCATGTCGGCCTCGAACTTCAGGCCGAGGCCTCCTGCGATCGCAGCGGCCGTGCGCGGGTTGTCGCCGGTCAGGATGACCGCAGTCACCCCCATGGCTGTCAACTGGCGCACCGCGTCTTTCGCATCCGCACGCGGCTCGTCCCGCATGGCGATCAGACCGAGCGGGGCCTTTTCGCGAAACACGGCGACCGCGGTCTTGCCGTCCTCCTCAAAAATCGTCGCCTGCCGAAGGCCAAGGCCATCCAGCCCGCCATGCTCCATCGCGTAGCGGGGCGAGGCCACATAGGCCGCAGCGCCGCCCACGGTTGCAACAACGCCCTTGCCCATCAGCGCCTTTGCGTCTTGCGAGGGCAGCGCAGAAACGCCAGCGTCCTTGGCCTTGTTCAGGATCGCAATCGCCAGCGGGTGGCTCGAGCCGGTCTCGACGCCTGCCGCCACGGCCAGAAGTTCAGCTTCGGTGGTCGTCCCGAACGGCACCAGATCCGTCACCTGCGGGCGACCATGCGTCAGCGTCCCGGTCTTGTCGAAGGTCACAACATCCACCTTCGCCGCCGCTTCGATCACGGCACCGCCCTTCATCAACAGCCCACGCCGCGCCCCGGTGGACATGGCCGAAGCGATGGAGGCGGGGACCGAGATGACCAGCGCACAAGGGCAGCCGATCAGCAGGAGGGCAAGGCCGCGGTAAACCCAAGTGTCCCAGGGCTGGCCGAAGACCAGCGGTGGCACCACGATGACCAGCGCCGCGACGGCGACGATGGCAGGCATGTACCAGCGGCTGAACCGGTCGATGAAGCGTTCGGTCGGGGCACGCGCCTCTTCGGCCTCTTCAACCAGACGGATGATGCGGGCGATGGTGTTGTCCTCGCGACCTTTGGTCACTTTGACCCGCAGGGCCGCCTCGGTGTTGATTGCGCCTGCAAAAACCGCGTCCCCGGGGCCGCGCGTCTTGGGCACGCTTTCCCCGGTGACCGGGCTTTCGTCCACGCCCGAAGTGCCATCCACGATCTCGCCATCGGCCGGAATCCGGTCACCGGGGCGGACAAGGACTGTCTGGCCCACAGACAGGCTTGCGGCTGGAACCTCGCGCGTGCTGTCACCTGTAACGAGTTGCGCCGTCTTCGGCACAAGATTGGCCAGCGCCCGGATCCCGTCTCGCGCCTTGCCGGCGGCCACGCCTTCCAACACCTCGCCCACGGCGAACAGAAACACCACCAGTGCCGCCTCTTCCGCTGCGTTGATGAACAGCGCGCCGACGGCGGCAATCGTCATCAGGCTTTCGATGGTGAAGGGCTGTCCCATCCGCAGCGCCGCAAAGGCGCGCTGCGCTACCGGGGCCACGCCGATCAAGCAAGCGGCAACGAAGGCCCACTTACCGATCTCGGGGGCAAGATACTCGATGACCCAGGCGGCACCCAGCAGCAGGGCGGTAAAGATGACCAGCTTGCCCTTGGCGGTCTGATACCAGCGCTTGCCCCGGTCGGCGGGGTCGTCATGAACGTGGCCGGGGCTGCCGTGACCGCTATCGTCGCGCTTGGTGCTGGCCGCCTTAGGGCCGTGGTCGTGACCAGAATGATCGTGGCCAGCGGGAGCGTGGGCGGAGTGATCATGATCTTGATGCATGTCGCTCTGCTCAGGTGCGGATTGAGCCCCCGGCAAAACGAAGTCCTTCTTCGCACCGGCGGCGCGCGGCGCAATCTCATAGCCAAGCGCACGGACGGTCTTCTCGATCTTGTCCCGCCCGGTTTGTCCCTCATCCAGCGTCAAGCGCAGGCGTTCCGACATGATGCCAACCTCGACGCCGCTTACCCCCGGCAGGCGCGTCACCGCATCCTTGATCTTGGTCGCGCAGGACCCGCAGTCCATGCCCGTCACCGTCCAGTCACAGGATGTTTCGCGTGCAGCTTCCGACATCGTCATTCCTCCTGCCGCTGAGCGGGCAGTTGCTTTCATCGAATCAGCAACCTAATGTCTCTAGCAACTATAGCTTCAAGGGGAATCTGATGCTGACTATCGGAAAGTTGGGCGAGGCCGCCGGGGTGAAGGTACCGACGATCCGCTATTACGAGCAGATCGGCCTGCTTCCCGAAGCCGAGCGCAGCGCGGGCAACCAGAGACTCTACAGCCGCAAAGCGATGGAGCGTCTGGCCTTCATCCGGCACGCCCGCGATCTGGGCTTCACGCTCGAAGCGATCCGCGACCTGCTGAGCCTGTCGGACCGACCGGATCAGTCCTGCGCTGCTGCCGATGCCATCGCGAAGGCTCAGCTGGCAGAGGTTGAAAGCCGCCTTGCGCGATTGACAGCGCTGAAGGCCGAACTTGAACGAATGGTCGTGCAATGTGCAGGCGGCAAGATCGCCGATTGCCGCGTTATCGAAGTTCTGGGCGACCATTCGCTTTGCGCGACCGATCATCGGCATCCGGAGATAGAGGCGACGCAATAACCGCACCCGCAACACTCGCCATTTAAGCCAGCACCGCCTTTTCCGAAAACGCCGCCCCGGGCCGCTCGAGCATCAACGGTACTCCGTTCAACCGGATGTGCGTTGCCGAATTTTTCTTCTCATGTCATGCATTCTGGATGTCGTGGATGGTCCGACCCCTTTTAGCAGTGCTTTTGGCTGTGTCCCTGTTCGGGGCCGCAGTCAGTGAGGTATCGGCCGGACTTGCAGCGGAGATTGCGGCAGCTGCCGACCCGTGCTGCGAAGGCGATTGCCCTGAGGACACGGCATGCGGCGTCGCCTGCGAAATGATGGCGCGTGGCGGAATGACAATGCTCGCTCTGGTACAAGTCCCAGGGCTGTCCGTTACCGAGGAGGCATCTGCTGCTGTCCTGATGCTTCCTGACCGGCATCCTCCATCCGGGCTTCCGCCGGATGGCTTGAGGCGACCTCCCCGCATTTGACCCTGCCGCGTGCGTCAGCGCGCGGATGATGCCGTTTGCACCTGCGCCAGTTGGCTTCGCGGGTGCGCGATCGTTGCAATCAAAGGGTCTTCCTCATGACAAGCATGTTCCGCCGCATTTGCGGCTCCGTTCTGGCACTTCTCATCGGCGCATCTGCCCTCTGGGCAGGTGCCGACGACTACCGTTTCGAAGTCGTCTCGACCGACCATCGAGTCGGATCTGGGGTGACGATTGAACTTCGTCTGACCGATCTTCGCACCGGCCAGCCGGTCGAGGGCGCGGTCATTTATGCCACGCGCATGGACATGGCCCCCGACGGGATGGAGGCGATGACCTCCGCTGTCACCGCATTGCCGGCCGAAGGCCCGGGCACTTACCTGTTCAGCACGGATCTCACCATGGCGGGGGGATGGCGGTTTTCGGTGGCGGCCAAGGTGCAGGGTGAACCGGAAACCGTGAAGGCAGAACTGGAATTGCGAGCCGAGCCATGAGCGCGGTTGGCAAGTTGACTGCCGCAGTCCTTGTTGCAGGCAGTGCCGGATGGATCGGGCTGACCGCTGGCGAAAAGGGGATCACCGTGGCCAGCCTGATGGGCATGGCCGAGATGCAGATTGCCGTGTTGATGGGCAATGACGCAGTCGCCATGCCGGGTGCTGACGCCCCTGAAGCAGAGCCGACCGGCCCGGTGATCTACTGGAGGCACCCGGATGGGTTGCCCGAATGGTCGGTATCCGAGCGGCAAACGGAAGATGGGCGGGCCTTCCTGCCTGTTCTCGCCAGCGAGGATCTCTCGCTGGGCCCTGCGCCCGAGCCCAGTTCAGAAATGGCGATGGCGGAAACAGGTGAGCGGACCATCCTCTACTACCGCAACCCGATGGGCCTGCCAGACACCTCGCCAGTACCGAAGCAGGACTCAATGGGGATGGATTACATTCCCGTCTATGAGGGCGGAGACAGTGACGATGGGTCGGTCACCGTCAGCCCCGGCAAGTTGCAGCGCACCGGCGTGCGAACTGCCGAGGCAGTCTTGGCGCCCCTGGCGGCCACATTGCGCGCGCCGGGAATCGTGGAACTAGACGAACGCCGGATCAGTGTCATCTCGCTGCGCGCAGACGCCTTCATAGAAACGGTTGCCGATGTGACTACGGGCAGCACGATCGCCGAAGGTGCACCGCTCGTGACGCTCTATTCACCCGAGATCGCTGCCGCTCTTGCACAGTTTCTGACCGACGTGCGGTCGGAAGGGCGGCTAAGGGAGGGCGCACGGCAACGACTGGAAAACCTCGGCGTGCCGGGAGAGGTGATCGACCGCATCGCGACCGAGGGCCAGACGACGGTGAGTATTCCGATCATGGCCCCGCGCAGCGGCGTGGTGCTGGAGCGGATGGCGGTCGAAGGCATGATGTCGGAAGCGGGCGATACCCTGTTCCGCATCGCTGACACCTCGACCGTCTGGGTGATCGCCGAAGTGCCTGAAGCGGCGCTTATGGAGATTGCAGTAGGAACAGGGGTTCGGGTGAGCTTTCGTGGCCTCACAGTTGGCCCGATTTCGGGCCGTATCGACACCATTTACCCCGAAATCGATATGATGACCCGCACCGGAAAGCTGCGGATTGAATTGCCGAACCCGGACGGGCGCCTACGCGCCAACATGTTCGCCGAAGTCGAAATCATGCTCGGCGGCGCACCCGTGGTGCAGGTACCAGAGGGTGCTGTGATCGACACCGGCGACAGACAGGTGGTGATCCTTGATTTGGGCGAAGGGCGGTTCCGGCCTGAACCAGTGACCGTAGGGCGCAAGGGCGGCGGCATGATCGAGATCGTCAGCGGCGTGAGCGCGGGCGACGTAGTGGTGAGCTCTGCCACCTTCTTGATCGACGCCGAAAGCAACCTCAATGCGGCTTTGGCTGCCCTTGCAGCGCCCGGATCCACCCCGGAGGCCAACCCATGATCGCCCGCATTATCGAATGGTCGGCCCGCAACGTGCTGCTTGTGCTCTTTGCCACCGTCTTTACCGTGGCTGCGGGCCTTTGGTCCCTGCGCACACTGCCGATCGACGCCATCCCCGATCTGTCGGATGTGCAGGTGATCGTGCTGACCGAATACCCGGGGCAAGCGCCGCAGGTGGTCGAGGATCAGGTCACCTATCCCCTGACCTCGGCCATGCTGACCGTGCCGCAATCAAGGGTCGTGCGGGGGTTCTCGTTCTTCGGCATCTCTTTCGTCTACATCATCTTCGAAGATGGCGTAGACCCCTATTGGGCCCGCTCGCGCGTGCTGGAATACCTCAATGCTGCGGCCGCGCGTCTGCCGGACGGGGTAACACCTGCGCTCGGGCCGGATGCAACGGGCGTGGGCTGGGTCTATCAATACGCGCTGAAGGGCGAAAACCTGAGCCTGGCCGAGCTAAGGTCCTTGCAAGATTGGGTGATGCGTTTTGCCATCAGCGGTGCCGATGGCGTGTCGGAAGTCGCCAGCGTCGGCGGCTTCGTCAAGCAATATTCGATCACCGTCGATCCGGTGCGGATGCGGGCGCTTGGCATCACCCTGTCCGAGATCGGAGAGGCCGTTGCGGCCAGCAATATGGACACCGGCGGGCGCACGGTCGAGCTGTCGGAATTCGAGTTCATGGTGCGGGGGCGCGGCTATCTGGACGGCATCAGTGATCTTGAGATGGTCCCGATCCGTGCCGAAGGCGGCGTCCCGGTCCTCTTGCGCGATGTAGCGTGGGTCGAGATCGTGCCCGATGAGCGTCGGGGCATCGCAGAGCTTGACGGCGAGGGCGAAGTGGCCAGCGGCATCGTGCTTCAACGTGTGGGTGCCAATGCACTCGATGTGATCGACAACGCCAAGGCCGAGATCGACACCATCGCGCAAAGCCTGCCCGAGGGGGTGGAGATCGTCACCGTGTATGACCGGTCCAGCCTGATCCTGTCAGCCATTGAAACCCTGCGGACGACACTTCTCGAGGAAAGCATCGTCGTGGCGCTGGTCACATTTGTCTTCCTGCTGCATGTCCGCTCGTCGCTGGTCGCCATCATCATGCTGCCGGTGGGCCTCTTGATGGCCTTCACCGCCATGCGCGCGCTTGGCATCGGGGCCAATATCATGAGCCTTGGCGGCATCGCTATCGCCATTGGCGCGATGATCGACGCCGCCATCGTGATGATTGAAAACGCCCATAAGCACCTGGAGCGAGCCGAACCCGGCAAACCACGGGTGGAAGTGCTGATCGAAGCGGCGTCAGAGGTCGGACCGGCACTGTTCTTCAGCCTGCTGATTATCACCGTCTCCTTCCTGCCGATCTTCGCGCTGGAAGGGCAAGAGGGCCGCCTATTCGGCCCCTTGGCTGCAACCAAAACTTTCGCCATGGCAGCAGCAGCGCTCTTGTCGGTGACGCTGGTGCCCGCGCTGATGGTGATCTTCGTGCGCGGCCGGATCGTGCCGGAACACCGCAACCCGGTGAATCGCGCCCTGATCGCGATCTACCGACCCGTCATCCAATGGGTGCTGCGGGCGCGGGTGTTCACAATCACCCTCGCGCTGGTGGCACTGGTCGCCACAATCTGGCCCGCGCGGCAGTTGGGGTCCGAATTCATGCCCGCTCTGGACGAGGGCACGATGATGTACATGCCCACCACCCTGCCGGGCCTGTCCGTCACCAAGGCCGCGGAGTTGATGCAGATGCAGGACCGCATCATCCGCAGCTTCCCGGAAGTCGAGACAGTCTTCGGCAAGGCGGGACGTGCGCTGACGGCAACCGACCCGGCCCCGACCGAGATGTTCGAGACGATCATTCAGCTAAAGCCGAAGGATGAGTGGCGCGAAGGCGTCACGATGGAAAGTCTGCGGCTGGAAATGGACGCCGCCCTGCAATTCCCCGGCGTCTCGAACGCCTGGACCCAGCCGATCCGCGCCCGCATCGATATGCTGGCCACCGGCATCCGCACGCCTGTGGGGGTGAAAGTCTTCGGCACCGACCTTACAGAAATGGAGGCAGTCGCGCGGCAGGTCGAGGCGGTGTTGCGGAATGTTCCCGGCACCACCAGCGCCTATGCCGAACGGGTCATCGGCGGCTATTACCTCGACATCGTGCCCGACCGGGAACGGCTGGCGCGTTACGGCCTGTCGATCCAGGACGTGCAGGAGGTTATCGCCATGGCGCTTGGGGCCGAGGCGATCACCCAGACCGTCGAGGGACGCGAGCGCTACAACGTGGCATTGCGCTATCCCGCGGCGCTGCGACAGGATCCCGAGGCCATCGCGCGGGAGGTGCAGGTGGCACTTCCGGATGGTGGCACTGTGCCCCTGGGCGAGGTCGCCGCTGTCGAGCGTACACGGGGTGCGACGTCGATCCGCACTGAGAACGGTCAGCTTGCCGTCTACATCTTCGTGGACATCGCGGGCCGCGATCTGGGCGGCTATGTCGCCGAGGCACAAGCGGCAGTGGCTGGCGAAGTGATCCTGCCGCCCGGCTATTCGCTGGGCTGGAGCGGTCAGTTCGAATACCTCGAACGTGCCAAGGCTCGGCTGGCAATCGTCGTGCCGATCACGTTGGCGGTAATCTTTCTGCTTCTCTTTCTGAACTTCCGCCGCCTGACCGAGACCCTGATCGTCATGCTATCGCTGCCTTTCGCGCTCGTCGGCGGGGTCTGGCTGATGTGGTGGATGGGGTTCAACACCTCCGTGGCAGTCGCTGTCGGGTTCATCGCGCTGGCCGGCGTGGCGGCGGAAACCGGCGTGATCATGCTGATCTATCTCGACCATGCGCTGGCGGAACGCCGAGCTGATGTAGTCCGAGCGGGCCGCGCCTTCACCCGCGCCGATCTGGATGCCGCGATCATGGTAGGTGCGGTAGAACGGGTGCGGCCTAAGATGATGACCGTGGTGGCCATCATGGCGGGCCTGATGCCGATCCTCTGGGCACATGGCACAGGGTCCGAGGTCATGAGCCGTATCGCCGTGCCGATGATCGGCGGCATGGTGTCGTCCACCATCCTGACGTTGGTCGTGATTCCGGCTGTCTACGCACTGATCAAGGGGCGCGGTCTGGCGAAGGCAAAAGACATAGCCAACGGTGGTGCCGTCATGAAGCCAATGGGTCAATCCCTGGCCTGAAAGTAGTCGGAGAAACCCCAGCAAAAATGATTGGAGCACGCAAGTCCGAGGTCTCCCTTCCGCATCAAGCCATCTCATCGGGAGATTTCTCCTGCCAAAACGGCGCGTCCGTGCACGGCGAGGATTGCAGTGAACGTTGGACAGCCGAACTGTCGGACGACATCTAGGATACGAGCATCGTAGGCGGCTTGGCCAATCAGGCTGCACAAATCCGATGCGTGAAACTGTCGGTTGGCGCTCGGAGCAGCCCGAATCTGCTGATGGAGCTCGAGCGTTTTGGGATCTTCTTTGGCCAGCGGCTCCGGCTTCGATGAAAACGCTGGAGCCCGGCTTGACGAACTGGTCCGCCAGCGCCGCATGAAGCCGAGCAAGTAGCCAGCCGGGACATGGGCATTGCCGCGCGACCGGTTGAAAGTCAGGAAACGTTCCCAGATGATCTGCGTATCGACGTTCCAGCAGGCCAGCAAGGCCTTCGCTGACTTGATCAATTCTCCCCAAGGCGTGTGGTAGACGCTGGCTACTGCGCCGATCTCGATCTTTCCTGCAAAGATAGTTTTGTTCTTAGAGTCTCTAGATAGTGATGTGTCGCCTGCAGATGACACGACATCTGGCGCTGTTCCAGTTGCGATATGCCCCCCGAACCGGAACAGCCAGGGCGCAAACTTGCCATTGGGCTTCCACCGGGCCAGCGCCAAGCCGGACGCCGCGAGCTCGACCAGGAGCGCCGTCAGATGCTGCCGGGAAACCCCCATCTTTTCGGCGAGGTGCGCCAGCGTGAACGCGGCCGTTCCGCGTTCAAGCCCGTTGTAGCCATCCTTCCAGGCGATGCCGTCGAGGATGATCGTCGCGAGCTTATGGGCCGCAGTGGAGAGCGGTGTTTCGGTGATGCGGCGCAGGATGGCGCCGGTCGTGAGTTCCATGATGTGTCGTTCCGTCTTGGGGCGACACCAGACCGTGAGCCGTGCAAGATTTCGTTCCGGCAAAGGCATTTGCCGGTTGAACGGACCCAAAGCTCGCGCTAGATTCCCACTACCACGAGGAAATCAGTGCGGCGTCGGGCCTATGGTCTGGCGTCGTTTCTGTTTCTGGGGATCCGGTCTTTCGATCGTTTCGAGGGAGGGCGGTCGTTCAGGTTCTCAATAGTGAACCTCTTCGTGTCCGTAGCTGCCTTCATAGTCGCGCCACTCGACGAAGACAGACCGGTGCCAATAGCTGCGACAGTCTGCCGGCACGGCGAGATCTGAGGCCGTCGGAACTGCAGAAACGCTGCTCCGACGACGGCTGTATTCTCCTTGATCGCCGTAGCTGCCCATGTAGACACTGCCCCAACTGTTGCAGTCGCCATCAGAGCTGCGCCGCTGCTGATATGTGATCTCGAACACGCGGATCGAGCGGACGAAGTCAAACGCCGGGTCCGATATGTCGACATCCGCCTGATCCTGGACAAGCTGAAGTGCAAAGGGCGTTTCCGGAACTGAGACGAGCGGCACAAGCTCACCACGCACAGCGATGTCGAACAGGCGCTCTATCGGCTTCGCCTCGCCGCGGAAACTCACCCGCATCGGACAGTTCCAGATTTGCAATGGCGGCTCAATGGGCCAAGGCGTGATGCGGCGGATGAAAACTGCGCGGGCATAGGCGCATTCGGCCGAAGCAGGCCAACCCCCGGCGAGACAGAGAAGGATCGCGCAATCGACGGGGTAGGCAGCTGCCGGTGTGATGCTTGCGGTGGAGATGCCAAGACCAAGGAGCAGGGCAGGGAGGAGAGGTTTCATGGGAGGTCCTTCTGGGCTGAGGGGATGTTGAGGAAGGCGGAATAGGCCTCGGTGGCCACACGGGCTTCCGACAAAGCGCGACTGCGCTCTGTGTCGAGACAGGCGATGTGGGAGCTGACGGCCGCGAAGTAGGTCTCGAACTCGGCGGCGATTTCTGTGCGGTACTCGGCGAGAACTGCGTCGGGAAGGTCGGTGAACGGCACTTCGGGCGGAACGCAGCGAATCACCTCTGGTTGTGCGAAAGCTGCGGAGTTCGCGAAAGCCGCAAGGATGATCCCGGCCAGATACAGCGCTGTTCGTCGCTTCCGATGAGCCTGGCCACACCATGAGACCATTCTCGAGACTGGCAAGAATACCAATATTTCTTGGACTTTTCTCAACGTCTGCGTCTCACAACCTTGCTCCAGTTTCTCGAGGGCCGACCGGTGCAGCTGCCCGCATGGCACGCCCGCCGGATCAACCGCAGGTTCGGCCGCACGCCCTTCTTTTATCGTGTTTGTCATTTTTGTGTTGAATGCGCCATACTTTCTGTTAGGCATCGCCTCACAAAGAAATCTGCGATACAACGTTCCCAACAGATGATCCGAGGGGACCCCATGAATACCAAACGGCGCGCATTGCCTGTCTTGCTCGAGCGTGACTTTCGCAAGCTGGCCGCTACCGAAGGAGCGACTGTTGAGATCGAGTGTGTCAGTGCGCCCAACCCCGACGAACGGTTCTCGGGGGAATGGCTGTTTTACGTTGTCAGCCCCACGGGCGAGCGTTTCCTGCTGGTCACGGCCCTTGCGCGGGAACGTATCGTCAACTCGCCAATCGGCATGTTTGGTCTCGCCTTCGGCAAGCTCAACCTCGACCATCTCGACGTACCTGCTGTCGCTGGCGCTGTCTGCACTGGCATGCGGAGCCGCCCAGGCGGAAGTGATCCGCTGGAATGAACCAGCAGGGCAGGGCGGTGAAGTCCAGCTTGCAGCACTTGATTCATCCGTCCTGCGCTATGATGGTCAGGGGCAGCTCATTGTTCCTGTTCACCCTGAACCAGTTGAAGAAGAGACCCGGGAAGGGGAGGGGGCAGAAGCCGCCGCTGATGTCTCCTTCAGCACCAAAGGGGTTGCAGCCCCACGGGATGTCCTGCCGTCGATTCGGCTGATTGCCACCCGCTATCAGGACCACCCGGCTCTGGCGCGGCTGGACCTTACACCCGCCGAATGGTCCGCTTTCTTTCAGGCGATGATCAAGGTTGAAAGCAATTACACCCAAGGGGCTGTCAGCCATGCTGGTGCCCTCGGTCTCGCGCAGTTGATGCCTGGGACGGCTGACTACCTCAACGTCGATCCTGCCGACCCTATCGAAAACCTCGACGGCGGCGCGCGCTATCTTCTGGAACAAATGGCAACCTTTGGCAGCTTGGAGCTTGCCCTTGCCGCCTACAATGCCGGCCCCGAAGCGGTGCGCAAATACGACGGCGTGCCACCCTACGCCGAGACCCAATCCCACATCGTCAAGGTGATGGCGGTCTATGACCGCATCCTCACCGAACTCTGAACCAAGAAGGACAATTCACCCAATGCGTAACCAAAACGTGGCTCTTCTGGGCCTGACCCTTTGCACCCTTTTTCTGGCGCAAACTGAGCCTGCGCTGGCGCAAGTGGTCTTCACCAAGGCCGAAACGGTTGCAACCGGCGTTCTGGCCTCGTTTCGGGGCACCCTTGCGACGGCCTTCTTCGGGATCGCCTTCGTGGTGACAGGCTTCCTCGCGGCCTTCAACCGCATCTCTTGGGCCTGGGTTGCATTGGTTGTGGTCGGCGCTTTCCTCGTCTTCGCCGGCCCCGCCATCGTCGCCAACCTGCGCTCGTCCTTCAGCTGAGAAATAACCAGGTCATGGAGAAAAGCGCGGTCATCCTCGGGCTCTCGCGGCAAGCCAAGTTTCTTGGCCTGCCGATGCCCTATGCCATGGCAGTGGGTGCAATGACCGTGCTGCCCTTCATTCTGTTCAAACCGGTCTGGTGGTTCCTGACCGCCCCGATCTGGTACGGGCTGGCGCGCGTGGCCACCAAGCTGAACCCGAATGGGCATCATGTCTTTGCGGTCATGATGCAGGTGACGCCGATGGCCATTCTACGGAAGGGGCGGCGTCATGTTTCTTGAACGAGAGGGTTTGAAGGGCAGGGCGCGGGCGCTGATCCCGGCTGACCCGAGGATCTATGCACATCTGCCTTATGTCATCGAGCTGGATGACGAGGTGGTGCGCACCCGCGATAACGGGTTGATGATCTCCCTCGAAGTGACCGGCATCGACGGGATCACATCCGGGTCGTCGGCGATCACCGCGCTGCGGGCCGGATTCGCCCATCTCCTCGACACGCTGGATGAGCGGTTCAGCTTCTACCTGCACCGGATGATGCGGCCTACCCGAGCCCAGCTGAAACCGATCCACGGCCAGAGCTTTGCCGCCGATATCGACCGGGTCTGGGGCGGCGAGCTACAACGGCGCAATCTGCAGGAATCCGTGCTGATCCTGACCGTGGTCCGGCGGCAGGTTGCCCCGCTGGCCGTGCCGCTCTTTGGCAAGGCGGCCGCAAAAGTCTGGGGCGAGGATACCGACCGGCGCCTCGAAGAATTGCGCGAAGTGGTCTCGATCCTCGAGACGGGTCTTGGCGTCAAATCCCACCGTCTCAAGATCAGTGATGGCAGCCTGATTGGTTTCTACGCCTCGCTTTTGACCGGAGAGCTTCGTGCTAAATCACGCAGCGCCTTCGGCATCATCGCCGAGGATGCCAGCGATGCCGCCATCCGCTTTGGCAAAGGCCAGTTCACGGTTGAAGAGGGCGCAGACACGCCCCGCGTTGGTGCCGTTCTCTATGTCAAATCATATGCCACTTCGACCTGGCCCGGCATGCTTGATGCACTCGGGGCCAGCCGCGACACCATCATCACCCACAGCTATACGCCGATCGAACGCGGCAGCATCACCGAACGGGTGAAACGCCGGGTTGCGCAAATGCGGGCCTCCGAAGACATCGCCGCCACGATCGAGGCGCAGCTTTTCGAGGCTGCCGACAAATCGGAAAGCGGCGAGCTTGGCTTTGGCATCCACCAGATGACCATCACCGTTTTTGCCAATGATCAGGCAGCCTTGGACGCCGAGGTCGCCCGCATCCGCGGTATTGCGCATCAAAACGGCATGCGGCTCGTCCGTGAGGTCACAGCCCTTGAAGCTGCGTTCTTCGCCATGCACCCCGGCAATATGGATTACCGGGCGCGGGACATGACCGTCTCGTCCCTAAACTTCGCCGATATGGCAGCGCTGCACGCCGCCGACACCGGGACGGAAAGCGCACGCCTGCCGTGGCAAACGCCGCTGACGCTGTTCCAAACCCTGCAAGGCTCGCTGCATCGGTTCAGCTTTCATGAACCCGGCGATCCAACAGCCGAGCCGACCAACGGCCACACACTCGTCCTGGGCAAGTCCGGCGGCGGCAAGACTACGACTGTCGCCTTCCTCGCAGCCCAGGCCCAACGAGCAGGGGGCCGAACGATCATCTTCGACAAAGAAGCTGGTCTCAAAATGGCGGTTCGCGCCCTTGGTGGCCGCTACGCCGAAATCTGTGCCGGACGGCCGACTGGGTTGAACCCGCTGGCCACGGAATCCGGTGAGCGCGGTGAAGCGTGGTTTCTGGACTGGCTCGTGGCGTTGTTGGAACAGCGCAGCGGGCCGATGACACCGCTGCAATCTGAGGCTCTGAAGTCGGCGATTTCCCAGAACGGCAAAGCCCGGGAAGGTCTTCGGAACTTCCGCGCGTTTCAGGAACTCTTCGGTGATGTCGGCGATGGCCTCGATCTCGCGCAGCGGATCAGCGAATGGGGGCCCGAGGGTCGTTATGGCTGGGTTTTCGGTGAGGCCGCCGAGCCGGTGGTGGATTTCACCAGCCATGACGTCACGGCCGTCGATCTGACAGAGATCCTCGATCTCGGCACCGAGCGCACCGCGATCCTAGGCTATCTCTTCCGCCGCATCGAGATGCTGATCGAAGAAAAGCGCCCGACGCTCATCCTGATCGACGAGGCTTGGAAAGTGCTCGACGACGAATACTTCGCCAAGAAACTCGCCGAATGGCTGGTAACGGCCCGCAAGAAGAACGTCGTGGTCGTGATGATGACGCAGTTCCCAAGCCAAATCCGAGGGTCAAAAGCTCGTTCGATCCTGGAGGCGCTGCCGAACCAGCTGCTGTTCCCGAACGGCGAAGCGGCAAGTTCCGACTATGACGGGTTTCGGCTGACAGATGGCGAGTTGGACTTTGTCCTGAGCCCGATCCCGGGCCAGCGGATGGTGCTGTCGCGCACCCCGCGCAGTTCAACGGTGCTGAATGTCGATCTCAAGGCCCTTGGGCCGCTTCTGACAGCCCTTGGCGGTGGTCAGGCCGGGCTGAATGCCTTCGGCGCAGACTATGCCGCGCGACCCAAATTCTGGAAGGAATGATTGTCCAATGAAATCAATATATTACATAACCTTG
>NZ_JAKDLJ010000011.1 GCF_030452865.1 Pseudorhodobacter sp. | reverse complement strand
CTGAACGCTACCTGGCATGGGCGTCGGGCATGGTTCGAGGCGACTTTGGCCAATCCTACACCTACCGCACCCCCGTTTCCGGGATGATCCTTGACCGGATCGGCGTGTCGCTGCCGCTGGCGCTGTTTGCGCTTTTACTGACCGTACTGATTGCGTTTCCCGCTGGGATTTATGCCGCGAGCAGGCGCGGCGGGGCGGGGGATGTTGGTGTGATGGGCGCGACGCAGATTGGAGTTGCAATCCCGAATTTCTGGTTCGCGATGATTTTGGTGCTGATCTTTGCCATTAAACTGCGCTGGTTTTCGGCGGGCGGCTTTCCGGGTTGGGGCAACGGAATCTGGCCGGGACTCAAGGCGCTGATCCTGCCCGCAGTGGCGCTTGCGCTGCCCCAAGCGGCAATCCTGTCGCGGGTCATGCGCTCCTCCCTTCTGGATATGCTGGGGGAGGATTTCATTCGCACCGCCCGCGCCAAAGGCCTCAGCCGCCGCCAAGCCCTGTGGCATCATGCGGTGCGCAATGCGCTGATCCCGGTACTGACGATCATCGGGTTGCAATTCTCCTTTCTGCTGGCGGGTGGCATCGTGATCGAGCAGGTGTTTTTCCTGCCCGGTCTGGGGCGGTTGATCTTTCAGGCAATTTCCGCGCGCGATCTGATCGTCGTGGAAAGTGTGGTGATGCTGCTGGTGTTTCTGGTGATACTGGTGAATTTCACCGTCGATCTCGCCTATGCCATCGTCGATCCAAGGCTAAGGACAAAGGCATGATCCTGCCCCGCAGCCTGATTTTCGGTGCACTCCTGTCGCTGATCTTTCTGGGCGGCGCGCTGCTGTCGTTCGTCTGGACACCTTACGACATTGAACTGCTGGCAATCCCGGAACGGCTGCAACCGCCAAGCATGGCGCATTGGTTCGGCACCGATCATCTGGGCCGTGACATGCTTTCGATGATCATGATGGGCGCCCGTACGTCGATTGCGGTGGCGCTGTTGGCGGTCGGAATCGGTATGGGGCTTGGCCTGCCTTTGGGGCTTTTGGCGGCGGCGAAGCGTGGCTCGCTGCTGGATGAATTGATCATGCGGGGCAATGATCTGATCTTTGCGTTCCCCAGTCTGGTCATTGCTATTCTGATCACCGCCGTTTTCGGCGCGAGTGCGGTGAATGCAATTATCGCGATCGGCATTTTCAACGTGCCGGTGTTCGCACGGCTGACGCGCGGCGCGGCGCTCAGCTTCTGGTCGCGCGATTTCATTCTAGCGGCGCGGGTGTCGGGCAAATCGGCGGCGCGGATATCGGTGGAGCATATCTTGCCGAACATCGCCAATCTGATGATTGTGCAAGGCACGATCCAGTTCTCATTGGGGATACTGGCCGAAGCCGCACTGTCCTATATCGGGCTTGGCGCGCAGCCCCCCACCGCAAGCTGGGGCAGGATGTTGGCCGACGCGCAAACGCTGGTCAGTCTTGCGCCGCATGTGGCGCTTGTGCCGGGGTTTTCCATTGTGTTGATGGTGCTGGGGTTGAACCTGCTGGGTGATGGATTGCGCGACCTTTTGGACCCACGGCTCCGGGTGGTGCGGACATGAGCCTGCTCGCGGTGGAAAACCTGAATATCAGTATCGGCCCTATTCCGATCCTGCACAAAATCGCGCTGACCGTGGCCCCCGGTGAAATCGTGGCGATTACCGGCGAAAGCGGGTCGGGCAAGTCGATGACCGCTCTGGCAATCATGGGTCTGTTGCCGGAAGCCGCGGTTGCAACCGGCCGGATCACACTGGAAGAAACCGATCTTTTGGCCTTGTCAGAGCCTGAACTCTGCACCATTCGTGGGCGTCAGATCGGCATGGTGTTTCAGGAACCGATGAGCGCGTTGAACCCGGTGCAGACCATCGGCGCGCAGGTGGCGGAAACCATCCGCATCCATGAGAATATCCCGAAATCGGAGGCGCTGGCCCGTGCGCGCGTGGTTCTGAACCGCGTCGGTCTGCCGGAAGATCGCTTTCCCCTGACCCGCTATCCGCATGAACTTTCGGGCGGGCAACGCCAGCGGGTGGTAATCGCTATGGCGATTGCGCTGCGGCCAAAACTGTTGCTCGCGGATGAGCCGACAACCGCGCTGGATGTGACAACGCAGGCGCGGATCTTGGCGCTCTTGCAGGATCTGACGACCGAATTTGGCATGGGGCTGTTGATGATCACGCATGATCTGGCGGTGGTGGCCGAAATGGCAGACCGGATTGTCGTGATGCAAAAGGGCCGTGTGGTGGAAAGCGGAGAAACGGCGCGGCTCTTGTCTGACATGCAGCACCCCTATACCCGCGCGCTGTTCGCCGCCTCCGCACATAAGGCTGATTTGCCAATTCCACCGCCACCGGAACCTTTGCTCAAGCTGGAACACGTTGTCCGCAGCTACAAGCAACCGCGGCGCGATCTGTTCGGCCCACGGCCGGAAATGCGCGCGGTGGACGATGTTTCCTTCACTCTGAACCGGGGCGAGCGTTTAGGACTGGTCGGCGAATCCGGTTGCGGGAAATCGACCCTGACCCGCGCAATTCTGGGGTTGGAGCCGGTGCAGGCGGGGACCATCACGCTCAACGGCGCGCCGGTCTGGGCGGAAAACCGACCCAATCTTGCGGTGCGTCGTCAGATGCAGGTGGTGTTCCAAGACCCCTACGGCAGTTTTAACCCGCGTCACCGCGTCAGCCGACTGATCGCAGAACCATTTTACCTATTGCCGAACCCGCCGCAGGGCGAAGTGCGCGCGCGCAAGATTGCCGAAGCGCTGGAGGCCGTGGGCCTTGCCGCCAGTGACGCCAAAAAGTTCATTCACGAATTTTCCGGCGGGCAGCGGCAACGCATCGCCATCGCCCGCGCTCTTATCAACGACCCCGATCTGATCGTGTTTGATGAGGCGGTTTCAGCCTTGGATGTCTCGGTCCGCGCGCAGGTGTTGGATCTTTTGGCCGACCTGTGCCGCCGCCGCCCGCTCTCATATCTGTTCATCAGCCATGACCTGAACGTAGTGCGCACGATCACCGATCGGGTGATGGTGATGCAGGCCGGAAAGATCGTCGAACACGGCACGACGGAGGACGTTTTCAACAACCCGCAGCATAGGTACACGAAAACGCTTCTCGCCGCAGCACCACAACTGCCTGACATCAGGAGCTTTGCCGATGCCCCTTGAACCCTTCGCAATCCCTGCTGCAAGCCACCTGATCGGCGGCAACTGGACAGCCGCTGCCAAAACCTTGCCACTGTTCGACCCGTCAACGGGCGATCTCCTGACCCATATCGGACGCGGTGGCGAACCTGAAATTGACGCCGCCGTGACCGCCGCCCACGCAGCGCGGGCAGGCGATTGGGGGCAGATGACCGCGCTGGAACGCGGGCGTATCCTGACGCGATTGGGCCAGTTGATCCTGACACGGGTGGAGGAATTGGCCGAGTTAGAGGCGCGCGATGTTGGCAAGCCCTTGGTTCAGGCGCGGGCCGATGCGGTGGCATTGGCGCGCTATATGGAATTTTACGGCGGGGCGGCGGATAAAATCATGGGGGAAACCATCCCCTACCTCACTGGCTACACGGTTTATACGCTGCGCGAACCGTTTGGCGTGACCGGTCATATCATCCCGTGGAATTACCCGATGCAGATCATCGGGCGCTCGGTGGGTGCTGCGCTGGCGATGGGAAATGCCTGCGTATTGAAACCGGCGGAGGAGGCCTGTCTGACCGCACTTGCCTTTGCCGCACTGGCGATGGAGGCAGGCCTGCCTGCCGGTGCGCTGAATGTGGTGACGGGATTGGGGGCCGAGGCGGGCGCGGCGTTGGCCGGTCATCCGGACATTCAACATCTGTCCTTTACCGGCTCCGTCGGCGTGGGCGTTCTGATCCAGACGGCGGCGGCGAAAAATGTCGTTCCGGTGACGCTGGAGCTTGGCGGCAAGTCACCGCAGATTGTGTTTGACGATGCCGATCTGGACCGCGCTTTGCCGTTTTTGGTCAATGCCGGGGTCCAGAATGCGGGGCAGACCTGTTCCGCCTCCTCCCGGATATTGGTGCAGCGCGGACTCTACGCCGAAGTGCGCAAACGGATGGCTGCCGCTTACGCTGCCTTGACCGTCGGCCCCGCGTTGGGCAACCCTTCTGTCGGACCGTTGATATCGGCGCGACAGAAAGAGATCGTGCAAGACTTTCTGACCAAGGGAGCGGATTTGACCATTGCCGGTCAAGGCGTTGTGGCGATGGACGCGCCCGAGGCGGGCCATTATGTGCGCCCCACGCTCTTTGCCAATGTGCCGCCCGATCATGTGTTGGCACAGCAGGAAATCTTTGGCCCAGTGCAGGTAATGATCCCGTTTGCGGATGAGGCGGAGGCGCTGCACATCGCCAACGCCACCGACTACGGGCTGGTCGCGGCGATCTGGACGCGGGACGGTGGCCGCCAGATGCGGTTGGCGAAGGCGCTGCATGCCGGGCAGGTGTTCATCAACAATTACGGCGCGGGTGGCGGCGTGGAATTGCCCTTTGGCGGGGTCGGAAAATCCGGCCACGGGCGCGAAAAGGGCTTTGAGGCGCTGTACAGCTTTTCACAACTCAAAACAGTAGCGGCATGGCATGGGTGATCACATGAGACTTCAGGGGAAACTTGCAATCGTCACCGGGGCGGGTTCCGGTTTTGGCGCGGGCATCGCGCGGAAATTCGCAGCCGAAGGTGCGCGGGTGATTGTGGCAGATATAAACGCGGATGCCGCCGCAATGGTAGCGTCGGAAATCGGTGGCATAGCCCAGGCCTGCAACGTCGCAGACCGCATCAGTGTAGAGCGTTTGCGAGATGCGGCGACAGCCCTCGGCCCGGTGGATATCGTGGTGAATAACGCAGGCGTCACCCATCTGCCGACCGCGACCGAGAATGTATCAGAAGCCGATTTCGACCGCATCTTCGCGGTGAACATGAAGGCCGTCTACCTGATGACGCTGGCTTTCGTTCCGGATTTCAAACTGCGCGGGGGTGGCAACATCCTGAACATCGCCTCCACCGCCGGGGTCTCGCCGCGCCCCCGTTTAAGCTGGTACAACGCCTCCAAGGGCTGGGTGATTACGGCCACGCGGTCTTTGGCGGTGGAGCTTGCGCCCTTCGGCATCCGGGTCAACGCGCTGAACCCGGTGGCGGGGGAAACGCCGCTTCTTAAATCCTTCATGGGGGAAGATACGCCGGAGATCCGCGCGAAATTCCTGTCCACCATCCCGCTTGGCCGATTTTCCACGCCGGAGGATATGGGCAACGCTGCGTGCTTCCTGTGTTCGGATGAAGCGTCGATGATTACCGGCGTTGCGATGGAGGTGGACGGCGGGCGCTGTATCTAGCGTTGCGCTGGCGCCACCCTGACCCCATCACCCGTTCAGATAACCCCAAGCGCCCGCATCGCATCCGCGACACGCACAAATCCCGCGATATTGGCACCAAGGACATAATCCCCCGGAGCGCCGTATTCCTCGGCGGTCTGATAGCAGGCCTCATGGATGCCGCGCATGATTTCGGCCAGACGTTCCTCGGTTTTCTGGAACGTCCAACTGTCGCGGCTGGCGTTTTGCTGCATTTCGAGGGCAGATGTCGCAACACCCCCCGCGTTTGCCGCCTTGCCCGGTGCAAACAACACCCCGGCCTGACGGAAGGCATGCACGGCTTCAGGGGTGCAGGGCATGTTCGCCCCTTCGGCCACCGCCATCACCCCGTTTTCGATCAAAACCTTCGCGTCCGCGCCACTCAATTCATTCTGGGTGGCGCAAGGCAGCGCAATCTCGCACGGAACCTGCCAGACCGAACCACCTTTGACATAGTGGCAGCCATCGCCCTTCATCGCCACATAATCCGAAATCCGGGCGCGCTTGACCTCCTTGATCTGCTTGACCAATTCCAGATCAATCCCGCCCTCGTCAACAATGTACCCGCCGGAATCGGAGCAGGCGACAATCTTGCCGCCGAAGGACTGGATTTTCTCGATCGCGTAGATCGCGACATTGCCGGAACCTGATACCACACAACGCTTGCCGTCGAAATCCGTGCCTTGCCGGGCCAACATGGATTGCACGAAATAGGCCGCACCAAATCCCGTTGCCTCCTTGCGCGCGCGCGAACCACCGTAGGACAGGCCCTTGCCAGTCAGAACGCCAGCCTCGTAGCGATTGTTCAAACGCTTGTACATGCCGAACATATAACCGATTTCACGCGCACCAACGCCAATATCGCCCGCAGGCACATCGACATATTCACCGATATGACGGTGAAGTTCCGTCATGAAGGATTGGCAGAACCGCATGATCTCCCGGTCTGAACGGCCTTTGGGGTCGAAATCCGATCCACCTTTGCCACCGCCGATGGGCATTCCTGTCAGCGCATTTTTGAACGTCTGCTCAAATCCGAGGAACTTGATGATCCCGACGTTCACCGAAGGATGGAACCGGATACCCCCCTTGTAGGGCCCGAGGGCAGAGTTGAACTGCACCCGGAAGCCGCGATTGATCTGAACCTGATTGTTGTCGTCGATCCAAGGCACGCGAAAGATGATCTGACGCTCAGGCTCACAGATCCGCTCGATCAGCGCCTCATCCGAATATTCGGGATGGCGCGCAATCACGCGACTCAGGCTTTCCAACACCTCCCGCGCAGCTTGGTGAAACTCCGGTTCACCCGCGTTGCGGTGCAAAACGGTGTTCAGGATGGGTTGGAGCTTTTCATCAATGTTGTTCAAAATTCGGTGTCCCATTCGTTGTTTGTCAAGACCTTGCGCAGGACGGCGGAAAAGGCAAGGGCAGCAGGGCGGCATTGTCAAATTAGTACTACCATACTTGTCAGCAATCAATTTTTCCGTTATGCAGAAATGGGATGAGGAGGAGGATGCGATGCGGCAGACATGGCGCTGGTTCGGCCCGAAAGACGGGGTGGCGACCGATGATATGATGCAGGCGGGAGTGGAGGGCGTGGTTTCGGCGCTGCATCATGTCCCGACCGGTCAAATCTGGTCCGCCGACGAAATCCGTCTGCGTCAGGATCAGATCGGTTCGCGCCGCGACGGCACAGCCTCTGGCTTGCAGTGGGAGGTTGTCGAAAGTCTGCCGGTTTCCGAAGACATCAAGAAGCAGCAAGGCGCATGGCGCGAACATCTTGACGCCTATCGCAGCAGCCTACGCAATCTGGCGGCCGCCGGGATTGAGGTGATCTGCTACAATTTCATGCCGGTGCTGGACTGGACCCGCACCGATCTGGCGTGGCGCGTCGGGCATGGTGGCACCGCAATGCGCTTTGACGTTTATGATTTCGCGGCCTTCGATATCCACATCCTCAAGCGCGCGGGTGCCGCAGAGAGTTTTCCGGCTGAAGTGGTGGCCGAGGCTGAAAAGCGCTTCGCCACCATGTCGGACGCAAGACGCGAGGAACTGACCGGCAACGTTGTCTATGGCCTGCCGGGTGCTGCGGAGAATTTCAGCCTGGCCGATGTGCGCGCACATTTGGCGCAATACGCCAAGATGCCGCGCGAAACCTTGCGGCAACATCTGGTGGATTTCCTGTCGGAAGTCGCGCCCGAGGCCGAAAAGCTGGGCCTGCGCCTGTGTTGTCATCCTGATGATCCGCCGTTTCCCCTGATGGGTTTGCCGCGCGTCATGTCGACCGAAGCCGATTATCGCGCGGTTATGGCTGCGGTTGATCTGCCTGCCAGTGGGATTACCCTATGTTCCGGCTCCTTGGGTGCGCGGGCCGACAATGACTTGCCCGGAATGATGGCGCGCATGGGCGACCGGGTGCATTTCCTGCATCTTCGCAACGTCACGCGCGACACGGACACCATCCCCTGTTCTTTCTACGAGGCAGAGCATCTGGGCGGTGGCACTGATATGGTCGCGCTTGTCAAAGCGGTTCTGGTTGAGGAGAAAAAGCGCCGCGCGGCAGGGCGCAGCGATTGCTCCATCCCGTTCCGGCCCGATCACGGGCAGGATATCCTTGATGATCTGACCCGCAAGGCGCAACCGGGCTATCCGGCAATCGGTCGCCTCAAGGGCTTGGCGGAATTGCGCGGGGTGATGACCGCGCTTGAACATGGTGACGGGGTGGGCGATTGATGCGGCTGTCGCTGAAAACCCTGCAAGACCTGCCCGAAGTCTTGCGCCCCGGCTATGATCCGGCTGCGCATGGCATTGGTATCCTGCATCTTGGCATCGGTGCGTTTCACCGCGCGCATCAGGCGGCTTATACCGACGACGCCCTTGCGGCCAAGGGTGGCGATTGGCGTATTCTGGGCGTCAGCCTGCGTTCCACCGGGATCGTCGAAGCGCTGGCCGCACAAGACGGGCTGTTCACGTTGACTGAGCGCGGCGATGGCGCCGACCGGACCCGCGTGATCGCATCCATCGCCGAAACGCTTGCCGCAAGCCGCGATGCGCAAGCCGTGCGCGCGGCTTTTGTGCGGCCTGAAATTCGGGTGGTGACACTGACGGTGACGGAAAAAGCCTACGGCATTGATCGCGGCGCGATGGATATTGATCCTGCTCACCCGGATGTTGCCGCTGATCTGCAAGACCCACGCAACCCCTGCGGCGTTCTGGGGTTGTTGACCGAAGGGCTGCGGATGCGGCGCGAGGCTGGTCTGGCCGCACCTGCCATCCTGTGCTGCGACAACCTGCCTGAAAACGGGGTGCTGCTGCGCGCCGGGGTCTTGGGCTTTGCGCGGCGGGTTGATGCGTCTCTGGCCCAGTGGATTGAGGCTGAGGTTTCTTTTCCGTCCTCGATGGTTGACCGCATCACACCCGCCGCGACCGAAGCCACCACCGCCCGCATCCGCGAACAATTCGGCATTGAAGACGCGGCGGCGATTGAAAGCGAAGCCTTCCGCCAATGGGTGATTGAGGATGATTTTCCGCAGGGTCGCCCGGCGTGGGAAGCAGGCGGCGCGCTGTTTGTCCGCGACGTGGCACCGTATGAGCGGATGAAACTGCGGATGCTCAACGGCGCACATTCCCTGATCGCCTACGCGGGGTTTCTGGCCGGTCACGCCTTGGTGCGCGATGCGATGCAGGATGCGCCGCTTGTCGCACTTGTGAATCGCCATATGAAAGCTGCGGCGCAGACGGTGGGCCATTTGCCGGATATTGATGTTGCTGCCTATCGCAGTGACCTACTGGCCCGTTTCGCCAACCCCTCGATCGCGCATCAGACCTTTCAGATCGCCATGGACGGCACCGAAAAGCTGCCGCAGCGCATCTTCGCCCCGGCGATAGAGGCGCTTGATGCCGGTGCAGATATCGCCCCTTTCGCTTTCGCAACCGCCGCTTGGATGCGCTACTGTATCGGCACGGATGAGACGGGCAAAGCCTATGACCGGCGCGATCCGCGCGATGCTGAAATCCGCGCCGCGATAGCCACCACCGATAACGCGGACGCCTGCGGTCTTCGTGACGCGCTGATGGCTTTGCCTCTTCTGTTCCCGAAAGCACTGGCAGAGAGCGCCGCGTTCCGAGGCGCCTGCGCAACACGGCTTCAAACCATGCTTGACGAAGGGATGGTCAAAGCTACCCGGAAGGAGGCCGAATGACCCGGCTTCTCGCCATCGGTGAGTGCATGATCGAACTTTCTCCCGGTGCGGCTGGGGATCAATGGCAACTCGGCTTTGCAGGGGACACGGTCAACACGGTTTGGTATGCCCGCGCGGGGCTGGACCCAAAGACCGACTGCGTGGGTTATTTCACCGCCCTTGGGCGCGACAGCATGTCGGATCGGATCATGGGTTTTCTGAACCATGCCGGAATCGGCACACAATCCATCCGCCGGATCGAAGGCAAAAACCCCGGACTCTACCTGATCGAGCAGAAGGATGGGGATCGGGCATTCATGTATTGGCGCGGCGATTCCGCGGCGCGGCGGATGGCGGATGATGCAGGCGCACTTGCTGCCGCGATGCAGAACGCCGACATGATTTATCTGAGAGGGATTACCCTTGCGATTCTGGATAGCGCGGGGCGCGACCGGCTTTGCGACGCATTGCAAGCAGCCCGCACCGCCGGAAAATCAATCGCATATGATCCCAACATCCGCCCTGCCCTTTGGCAGGGCGCGGATGAAATGCGCAGCACTCTGATGCGTGTCGCCGGTTTGGCGAATATCGTCTTGCCCAGCTTTGAGGATGAGGCGCGGGTTTTCGGTGATGCGACCCCGGCCGCGACCGTTGCGCGCTATCGCGCGGCGGGTGCTGCGGAAATCGTCGTCAAGGATGGGGGGGCACCGGTCACCTTGCATGATGGCAGTCAGATCGCGGTGCCGCAATGCGCTGTGGTGGATGCCACCGCCGCCGGCGACAGCTTCAACGGCGGCTATCTTGCGGCACGTCTGAAAGGAGCATCGCCTGCGCAAGCCGCACGGGCAGGGATCGAGATTTCGGCACAGGTGATTCAGGCGCGGGGCGCAATTCTGCACCTGCCGGGCCTGGACCTTTGGGCCGGGCCAAGCTGACAATGATCGACAAAGGGGGGAAGATGACACAGCACACAAGGATGAATTCGGCGCGCCATTTCGCCTGCCGCTTCATGCCCGCTTGGGTTGACCGCGCGCTGCCCCATGGCAGCGACCCGGCACCGGTCATTGAGAGTATTGGCGCGCCGGATGCACCCGCGACCACGTTGACGCAGGCCCGCATCATTTTCACCTTGGCCCATCTGCATCTTGTCACCGCCACGCCGGGGCTGCTGGAGGCCGCGCGCCGGATCTATCGGCACATGATCGCGCAGTTGCGGGATAAGGATGGCGGTTTCCGGCTTTCAGTCGCGCCGGATGGCGGGCTTCGCCGCAGTTATGATCAATCCTTCGCCCTTCTGGCGCTGGCAACATTGCACCGCGCCGATCCGGACCTTGTGAGCGCGGCGGATATCGACGCCTGCTGGGACTTTATTGCGACGAAGCTGACAGCGCCGGACGGCTCCCTTTGGGAAGACGATCGCGCGCCCGCCAATGGCGGGATGCGGTCACAAAACCCGCATATGCACATGCTGGAAGCGGCTTTGCAATGCTATGAGATGACCGGCGCAACGATCTGGCTGGCCCGCGCAAAGACGTTCATTGATCTGGCGCGGCGCTATTTCATTGATGCGGAAACCGGTGCGGTGCGTGAATTTGTCGGTCCGGACCTGATGCCACTCGACACCACAGCAGGACAGCGCCGCGAACCCGGCCACCAATACGAATGGGCCTGGCTTTTGCGGCGTTATGCCGGGTTCAGCGGTGACAAAGGCGCGGTCACCTTGGCCGACCGGATGCAGGCTTTCGCGGAACAATTTGGCCTGCGCAAGTCTGGCCCTTTGCATGGCGCCCCGTATGATGCGTTGGACGCTCAGGGCCGTGTGGTGGAGGCATCGCATCTGCTATGGCCGCTGACCGAAGCAGGAAAACTTTACGCCGCGATTCACCGCGAAAGTGGCGATCCTGCTGCGGCCAACTCCGCAAGACACCTCGAACAACTTGTATTTGAGAGGTATTTTGCCGCCACCAATCCGCCATGCTGGGTGAACCAGCTGGACGGTGGTGCGCTTGCCCTGTGGGACGCCGCCCTTTCGCGGCTGCTCTATCATGTCGCAATTTTTGTGACCGAAGGCATGTCCGCCAATCTTTGGCAGGATGCGGGCTGCGATACGCAACCAAACGCCAGTTTCAACCACGAACGACCAAACTTTAACTCGGAGGAAAGACCATGAAACACCTGATGAAAGGCGCGATTGCTGCGCTTGCAACCGTTGTGGCCACGCAAGTTGCCGCTGCGGATTTTGAACTTGCACTGTCGACATCGCAGCCGCTGACCGACCCGCTTGTCATCGCCATGAAAGGCGCTGAGGCCAAGATCGAAGAACGCTCCAAAGGCCGGGTCGAAATCACCATTTACCCAAGCTCGCAATTGGGTGAAGACAATGACGTGCTGGAGCAAATCCGCGGCGGCGCGCCGATTGCGGTTCTGGTCGATGCCGGGCGTCTTGCCCCGTTCAAGAAAGAACTCGGCATCCTGTCCGCCCCGTATCTGGTTGAGGATTATACCGGATATGCCGCGATCACCGCCTCGCCGGTCTATGCTGAATGGGTCGAAGGGCTGGCCGAAAACTCTGGTTTGCGCTTGCTGAACTACAACTGGTTCCAAGGCACGCGCCAGATGTTCACCAAAAAGCTGATCGAAAAGCCCGAAGACCTGAACGGCGTTCGCATCCGCACCATTGACGCGCCAAGCTGGGTGGCGACGATTGCCGCAATGGGGGCAACACCTGCCCCGATGGCATGGTCGGAAGTGTATTCGGCGTTGCAACTCGGTGCGATTGACGGGGCAGAGGCGCAGTTGACCGGCGCATATGGCATCAAGTTGCAAGAGGTGACCACCAATGTCGCCTTCACCAACCACATCCAGCTTTATACTGGCCTTGTCACCTCCGACACATGGTTCAAAACCCTGCCGGATGATCTGCGCGCTATCGTGACCGAAGAACTGGCGGCGGCGGGCGATGCGGCTTCTGCCGGGACCGTGGCGAAACTGGGTGAAGTGCAGACCGCGATGGAAGCGGTTGGCGTCAAGTTCAACAAGGTGGATATGGGGCCGTTCCGTGAGGCGACCAATGGCGTTTACGCAGAGCTTGGCCTGTCCGAAGCCCGTGAGGCGCTTCAGCCCTACCTTAAGCCCAAGAACTGAGGCAGCATAAGATTTGCCAACTACCCGGCCCCTTGCGGGGGGCCGGGCCATCGTTCTTCGGGGAGGAAGCTATGCGTATTTTCAAAATCTATGACTGGATAGAGACCGTTCTGGCGCTTGTCGCGCTGGCCGGTCTGGTTCTCGCGGTGCTGATTGCGGCCATCGGGCGCAGCCTTGGCTGGCCAGTTGCCGCCGCACCGCAATACGCGCAGCTTGCCTTGATCTGGGCCTGTATGCTTGGCGCTGATATCGCCTTGCGCCAAGGCGAACATATCCGCGTGTCCGCCCTTGCCGATATGTTGCCCCGCAAGGCCCGCGCTGCCCTTTCGCTTTTCGGCATCGCGCTGATCCTTCCCTTTCTGGCCTTCATCGCATGGCACGGCTGGCACCTCGCACTCGGGAACTGGGAGCGGGAGCTGGGCGCATCCGGCCTGTCTTATGGCTTGGTGACACTCGCATTGCCCATCACCGCCGTCATGATCGCGATTTCCATCGTTCGCCGATTGGTTGACACTGGATTGGCGGCGTTCTTTGAGCCCGACGCGCTGTCTGACACCACGCACCGCGCTGACGCGCAACATTCGGCGGAGGATCTGCTATGATTTCCGGTGTAATCCTCGTCGCTACACTGCTCCTCATCGCGATTGGCCTGCCGGTTGCCTTTGCCATCGGGATCGGTGGTGCGGCCTATTTCCTGCTGCCATCGACGTTTCTACCGGATTCAACGGCGGTGCAGCGCATCGTCGCGGTCAGCCAGTCCTTCCCGCTGCTTGCGGTGCCGCTGTTCATTCTACTTGGCAACCTGATGAACGGTTCCGGCATCACGAATCGGCTGATCAACCTCGCCACAACCTTGGCGGGTTGGATGCGTGGCGGGTTGGCGCAATCCTCGCTGCTACTCAGCGCCTTGATGGGCGGGGTTTCCGGCTCTGCCGTGGCGGATGCCGCGATGCAGGCGCGGGTTCTTGGCATCCCGATGGTTGAAAAAGGCTATTCCCCCGGCTTTGCGGGTGCGTTGCTTGCCATCGGCGGGCTGATCACCGCAACGATCCCGCCCAGCCTTGGTCTGATCCTTTACGGCTATCTGGGGGAGGTTTCCATCGGGCGACTGTTTATCGCGGGTATTGTGCCGGGTGTGCTGCTGACCATCGCCTTGATGATCGCCACAACCATTGTTGCGCGCCGCCGCAATTATGTCCCGGAGATGGACCGCAAACCCACCGCGAAAGAGGTCTGGGTGGCATTCAAGGACGGCTTCTGGGCCGTGTTGTTCCCGGTCTGGCTGCTGGTTGGCATCCGCTTCGGGTTTTTCACGCCGTCTGAGGCAGGCGCGTTTGCCATCCTCTACACCTTGGTCGTCGGTATGCTGATTTACCGCCAACTCACGGTCCGGCAAGTAATCGCCGCGATGCGCCAAACCCTGACCGATATCGGGATGATCATGCTGATCATCCTGTTTTCGGGCACCTTCGGCTATGTCATCACCTTTGAGCGTGTGCCGCAGAATATCGCGGAATTTGCCCTGACCGCCTTCACCAACCCCACTGTGCTGCTGTTTGCAATCGCAGGCTTTTTGCTGGTGATGGGGATGCTGGTAGAGGCAACGGTGCTGGTGATGCTGCTGACACCAATCCTTGTGCCGGTCATTGTGGCAGCGGGCATCGACCCGATCCATTTCGGCCTTGTGATGATGACGCTTGTGACCTTTGGCGGGATGACGCCCCCGGTCGGGGTTTCGATGTTCACCGTTTGCGGTATCCTGCGATGTTCGTACAAAGACTACACCATTGAATCGCTGCCCTTCGTCGCGGCGGTTCTGATTACCGTAGTTATCATGATCCTGTTTCCACAGATCGTCCTGTTCCTGCCCAATATGTTGATGTGACACCATGACCCTGCACCATGACCGCCTGTTCCCTGCCGACACCGACACCCGCAAACTGTCGCGCGCGCTTTATGACTGTGTTGCGGATGCGCCTATCATCTCGCCGCACGGGCATACCGACCCGCGCTGGTGGGGGGAGAATACCGCCTTCGCCGACCCGGCCAGCCTGTTCGTGACGCCAGATCACTACGTCACCCGTATGCTGACCAGCCAAGGGGTGCCGTTTGAGGCGCTTGGTATCGGCGAGGGTGCCGAGCGCGACCCGCGCAAAATCTGGCGCACATTTGCCGCGCATTACTATCTGTTCGCCGCAACGCCTTCGCGTCTTTGGGTCGATCACGCGTTGCAACAGGTGTTTGGCGTCACCGCGCGGCTGTCGGAAAAGACCGCCGACGCAATCTATGACGCGATTGCCGAAAAGCTGCCGCAGCCCGAATACCGCCCCCGCGCATTGTTCGAACGCTTCAATATGGAGGTGATCGCCACCACCGACAGCGCGCTCGACGATCTGCGCTATCACAAACAGGTCGCGGCGGATGGCTGGTCGGGCCGCGTGGTGCCGACCTATCGTCCCGATGCGGTGATCGACCCCGACGCGCCCGGTTTTCTGACCAACCTCGACCGTCTGGCAGAGGTGTCAGACGGTGATACCTCCACTTGGCAAGGGTATCTTGCCGCGCATCGCCAGCGCCGCGCGTTTTTCAAAGCGATGGGGGCCACCGCCACCGATCACGGCCACCCCACCCCCCGCACGGCAGATCTGCCGGTGGCCGAGGCGCGGGCCTTGTTTGATCGTCTGCGCGCGGGCAAAGCCATTCCGGGGGATGCCGACCTGTTCCGCGCCCAGATGCTGACCGAAATGGCGCGAATGTCGGTGGAGGATGGCTTGGTCATGCAAATCCATTCCGGCTCCTCACGCAGCCATTCCGATCAGGTGCGCGCACATTACGGCGCGGATCGCGGTTTTGATATTCCGGTTCCGGTCAGCTTCACCCAAGGTCTTCGCCCGATGCTCAATGCCGTTGGCATGGCACCGGGGTTAAAAATCATCCTGTTCACGCTGGATGAAACCACCTACGCCCGCGAACTGGCCCCGCTTGCCGGGGTCTGGCCCTGCCTGTTGATCGGGCCGCCGTGGTGGTTTCATGACAGTTTTGAGGGCATCCGCCGATATCGCCAATCGGTCACCGAAACCGCAGGGTTCTGGAATACCGCCGGGTTCAACGATGATACCCGCGCGCTGTGTTCGATCCCCGCACGCCACGATGTTGCACGCCGCTGCGATGCTGCGTTTCTTGCCGATCTGGTCCTGACCCATCGGCTGGAGGAGGATGAAGCATTTGCGATTGCGCCGTTGCTGGCAAACGGATTGGCGAAACGCGCCTACAACCTTTGATCGGAAGGGACCAACCCATCCGTGACGTGCGGCGGGCAAGGTGCTGACTTCATTGCGGTTCCGAAGCGGCGGCGGGTGTTGCACGCCCCTGCTCCACAGGTTCAAAGAAGCTCGGCAAGGCCGCAGCGACCAGCGGCAAATCTTCCAAAATCCGGCGCAGATGGTGGCGCATGTGTTGTTCAGCGGTATCGGCATCACCCACCCGGATCACCGACACGATCTGTCGGTGTTGCTGCACCAGAATACGGCGCGGAAACTGACGCGCGCTCAAGTGTCGAACCCGGTCCATTTGTGTCTTCAACGGTTGCAGGAAATCCCATCCCGCCCCCTGCCCCGCAATCTGCGCCAGCTTGCGGTGAAACGATTCATCCGAAGCCATGAAGGGGCGCGGATCGTCAATCTCTATCGTCTCTGCTTGTGCGGTCAGGATTGCGTCCAGCTCGTCGCAGTTCTTCGGGCTGGCGCGTTCGGCAACGCCGCGCACGATATCGGCCTCCACCGCCTCGCGCACGAACTGGGCAGAGCGGACGGCGGCGGGATCAATGCGGCGCACATAGCTGCCGCGTTGCGGGCGCACCTCGATCAAGGACGCCTCCGCCAGCTTGATGAAGGCTTCGCGAACCGGCTGTCGACTGGTGCCATAAACCGTCGCGATATCCGTTTCAGACAGCCGCGTGCCGGGTGCCAGATCGCCGCGCACGATACGGTTCCACAACACACGATAGAGTTGCGGACCAACCGCCGCCCCCAGGTCCAGCGCCTCGGTCAAGTTGCTTCGCGTCATGGTATCGCGCCTCCCTAGATCCAGTCTGTGCGACCCGCCCCATACTAGTCAACACTGATCTGAAGGCCCAACTTGAAACCGCGGCGGGAACGTCATTCGGCCGGCGTTTCGCGATGTGTGGGGGGCGAGACTGTGCAGACCGCAACCTTCAATCAGGGCCGTTGGTATCGCCGGAAGCGACCAAACTTGAAAGGGAGGTCAAAAAAACGGGCGCGGCTTTCGCAGCCGCGCCCGATCAGGGTTTGATGGACATCAGGACCGGTATGGAAACCCGGCTTTCGCCATCAGGTCGTTGTAGGTCTTGAATATCCCGACGATCTTCGCCTTGGTTTCGCTTTCCGCAGCGATTTCATCCCAGAAAGTGGCGGCCGCCGCTTCGACTTGCTTCCACTCCGCATCCGGGATCGTCGTCAGCTTCAGTTTCGGGCCGTTGACGCGCAGATCAGCCTCGCCGCCCCAATACCAGTACTGCCGGTAATAATGCGACGAATCCATCGCCAGTTGCAGCATCGCTTGCAGGTGCGGCGGCAATTCGTTCCAACGATCCATGTTGGCAAAGAAATGGCCGATCCACGCGCCGGAGATCGGGTTGGTCAGGTAATAATTCGTCACATCGGCCCAGCCCACCGTATAATCCTCGGTGATACCGGACCAGGCAACGCCATCAAGTTCGCCGGTTTGCAACGCAACTTGCACATCTTCATAGGGAATCGTCACCGGCACCACGCCAAATTGCGCGAGGAAACGGCCTGCGGTCGGGAAGGTATAGATGCGCTTGCCATTCAGGTCGGCCAGACTGTTGATCGGCTCCCGCGTCGCGAAGTTGCACGGATCCCACGACCCGGCGGAGATATGACGAACGCCGACCTTGGCATATTCCTCCTTCCAAATCTCATCGAGACCGTATTTGTGGAACAGCACCGGAACGTCCAGCGAGTAGCGCAGCGCCAGCGGGAAGTAGCCGCCGAATACCGTGACCTCGGTGGGTGACGCCATGGAATCGTCGTCCGATTGCACGGCGTCGATGGTGCCTTTCTGCATGGCGCGAAACAGCTCCCCGGTCGGGACAAGCTGATCGGCATAATAAAGCTCAATCTCCATCTGGCCATTGGCCGCGATATTGAAAGCGTCGATTGCAGGCTTTGCCACATGTTCCCCCAACGCCGCACCGGCATAGGTTTGCATCCGCCATTTGATCGGCGCTTGCGCCAGTACCGCCGGCGCGGCGAGAGCAGCAGGAACAGCAACCGCACCCGCGGTCAGGAATTTACGTCTGGTCGTCATCTCTTTCTCTCCTTTGTTGGAACTTATGCGCGCCCCATTCGGGGTCAGCGGTTATAGACCTGCTCGGGCAGCCAGAGGGCGATTTGCGGAAAGGCGGTCACGATTGCCAATGCAACGATCATGATACCGACAAACGGAATGATTGAACGATAAATATCGACAATGGTGATTTCGGGCGGGGCCATCGCCCGCATCAGGAACAGGTTGTAGCCGAAAGGCGGTGTCATATAGGCGATCTGACAGGTGATGGTGTAAAGCACACCGTACCAGATCAGATCAAAGCCAAGCGCGCCGACCAAAGGCACATAAAGCGGTGCGACGATCACCAGCATCGCGGTATCGTCAAGGAATGTCCCCATCACCAGATATGAGAGTTGCATCAGGATAAGGATGGTCCAGGGCGACAGATTCAACCTGTCCAGAAACAGCCCCTCAATCCCTTTCACAGCGCCAAGCCCGTCGAAAACCGAGCCGAAGGCAAGTGCTGCAAGGATGATCCACATGAACATGCAGGACACGGCCAGCGTTTCACGGGTCGCCACCTCGAACACCTGTCGGGTGAAGCGGCGCTTGATGATTGCAGCAGCCACAGAGGCAAGCGCGCCGACAACGGAGCTTTCAACCAGCGAAGTGTAGCCGGTGACGAACGGCACCATCATCACGATAAAAATCAGCAGTGGCAACACACCCGCCGAAAGCAGCCGCATCTTCTCGCTGCGAGGGATTTCCGCCAACTCCTCGGCCGTCAGGGGCGGCGCAAGTTCCGGATTTATGCGGCAGCGGATCCAGATGTAGAAGATGAACAAGGCCGCCATCAAAAGGCCGGGAAAAACCCCCGCCAACCAAAGCGCGCCCACCGGTTGCCGTGCGATCATCGAATAAAGCACCAGCACGACCGAGGGCGGGATCAGGATGCCAAGGCTCGACCCCGCTTGAATAACCCCGGTCACCATCAGCTTGTCATAGCGGCGTTTCAAGAGTTCCGGCAGCGCAATGGTGGCCCCGATAGCCATGCCAGCCACTGAAAGCCCGTTCATCGCCGAAATGATCACCATCAGCAAAATCGTGCCAATCGCCAAGCCCCCCGGCACCGGTCCCATCCAGACGTGGAACATCCGGTAAAGATCGTCAGCCAAGCGGCTTTCACTGAGGACATAACCCATGAAAATGAACATCGGCAGCGTCAGCAGCGGATACCATTTCATCAGCTTCATTGCGGCCGAAAACCCCATGTCCGACCCGCCAACCCCCCAAAGCAGAATGGAGGCGGTCACAGCGACAAAACCAATCGCCCCGAACACCCGCTGACCCGTCGCCATCATCAGCAACATGCTGGAGAACATCAACAAGGCAATCATATCGTAGGACATCAGAGCTCCTCACCCCGGACACGGGCGAGATCACGGAAAAAGAACGCGATGGCCTGCAAGATCATCAGAAAAACGCCGAAGCACATCACCAGCTTGATTGGCCAGACGACGGGCCGCCATGCGGTCGGGCTCCGTTCGATCATGCCCATGTGGGCTTTCGCGCCCTCAAATCCGCCGGTCAGGAAATCAACGCCGAGCTCATAGTAAAAAGTGAACGGCGCATCGCCGAAATACCCCAGCGCATAGGCCGTTGATTCAATCGCGCCGTAAAACAGCACGCAAAGGTAAAACAGCAGCGCAAACACCGACACCGCATCCACCATCGCGCGGGTTTTCGGGGACCAGCGATGGTAGAGCAGATCCATCCGCACGTTGGAATCCAGTTGCAGCGAATACGGCCCGCCCAGCATGTAATAGGCAACCATGATGAACTGGGCCATTTCCAGCGTCCAGATCGAGGGCCAGGGCGTGACTTTAGAAACCGAAGACCAGATCAGCACCGCCATCATGGCGTAAAGCAGATACATTGCGAAACGACCAACACGGTAGTTGATCCTATCAACAGCGCGCACATAGAGGTGAACCCATTGCGGCATCAGATGCAGCCAAGCGACAAAGTGTCATCTCGGCACCCGTTCCGCACCTGTTGGAACTGCACTGCTTGGGCAACGACTATGCCGCCTGCCGGTCTGACAGTTGCTACCGCATCCGAACCCATTTGCCGCTCCCATTCCCACTGCGTCGAAGCTGGCACTTTGACGGGCACGCTGTCAATATCCTTGCGCGCAAACCGGTTCGCGCGCCGGGCGTGTGGTTGGCAGGCAATCAGGCGCGGTCCGATGCGTTCACTTCGCTGCCGCGAGTTCAATCGCGTGGCCGGTTTCCAATGTCGCGAGTTGGTTCTGCAAGCCGGTGAAAATTTCACGCGCGGTATCGCGTTGGCCAGTGTTGAGGTAGGAATACCCCCGCATCATCGCCAGATCGCGGCGCAGACCGCCCGAAACCCGCTCCAGCGCATCGAAATAGCCGATAGCCTGCTTGAAATCACCGCGCTTGTAGGCGCGCACCCCGCGCTGATCGAGGATAATGGATTCCGTCTCCACCCGCTGCTTTGGCGTAAAATCGGTTGACGCCGCAATGCGGGCAGCATCCTCGGTCATGTTCAGCTTGAGGTAGGACAGGGCCATGCCGAAACCGGCGTCGCGCCTTGCGGTGCCAGAAAGCTGCGGATGCACGGCCCGGAAAGCCGCCAACGCATCCATCGGTCTGTCAAGATTATAGGCACACCACCCGCGCTGCGACAGAAGTGAGACGTTCCGTGTCCCCTCCGTTTGCGCAAGGCATTGCCCCCAATCGCTCGAAACGGTTTGGGCGCGCTGTGGCGCAGGGTTGGCAGCCGCAACCTTTTTGGGTGCAGCGGGACGCGATGCAGCCGCGACGGAGCGGCGGTCCGGGCGCGGCATGGGGCGAACCTTTGAAAACTGTTCCTCGCGGTTGACAGCGGCACCATCCCGGTGCCCGTCCTTGCGACCGGCCAGCAGCCGGGAACGCAGATCGTCGAATTCCTGAACCTTGTCGGGAAACCGCTTGATCGCAACTTCGAACAATTCGCCAAGCTGCGCCTGCGAAGTGACGGAATCCGATTTTTCCAGGGTCGCCGTGATCTCAGGGTATTTCAAGCAGGCCTGCACAATCGCCTTGTAGGTACTGACCGCAGCTTCGGTCGCCTGCTGCGCCTCCTGCACCTTGGCAATCCGCCAGGCGTTGTTGATCCGGTCACAGCGCAGCAAACCGTCCACACTGCTGGCAACGGTCAAGGCAGTCGTGGCATCTCCCGCATCAAGCGCCGCATCAAGTTTCACTTGGCCCTCGGCCAGTTCCAGCAGTGAGGTCATGTCCACCGGTGGCGTCCAGCCGTGATAGGCGGCGCGGGTCGCGGCAATGGTCGCGCGTGCCTCTGGCAACTGGCCTTCGGCAATCTGCCGGAAGATCGCATCAATCTCCACCGAGGGTTGCTCAACCTTCAACTGCCCGAGGTCTTCGGGCGGCACCCAGCCCGGAAACTTGACCCGAAGCCGGCGCACCTCGGCGTTGGCCGACGCAATATCCTGCTGTTGCAAATAGAAGATCAGCGCCTGAAGTTCGGCCGCTTCCGGGGCGGCGTCTTGCAGTGGCGGGCGCTGCACTGCCGCAAGCACCGGCCTTACCGCTGTCTGGCTCTGTGCCGCCATCGGCAAAGCCAAAGCTACCAACACGGAAAGACAGATCGAGGATCGGATCATACGGGCACACATTGTGAATAATTCTCCACCTGCGCGACAAGGGCCATCAGATGCAATGTCGCTGGATAGTAAGGTTGCTGGTTTGAAAACAAGGGCATCGCTGCACCCGGCGTTCCCGACGCACAACCGACGAGGGCAGCAACCGCCTGATATCCCGGCGCGTCGCTATGCTCCAAGGGTTTGCCGGTTTTGCGATCAAACACTGTCGCCGGATTGGCCGGATCATTCCGGGACGCTGCCGCAACATAGCGGGCAATCGCGGGAGATTTTGCCTGCCCGGACCAGGCGGCGAACAACGGAACACGGATCGCCTCATACCCGGCATTGGCGGCAAAACGCTTGGGCGGCGCTTTCCAGCCCTTCGCGGTCACTTCGGCCCAGTCGGGGACCAGCCCGGATTTGGCCATCCCTTCGATCATCTTCGTCCCATCCGTCGCCAATCGGGCAAGCGCATCTACATCGGTTGCCGCCGCAAGATCGGTCATCGCGCGCGGCATGTAGTACGACGGATTGACCACGACGCCCTTCTCGGTCCGGAACCCATCGGCCCCCGGCAGGAACAGTCTGTCGCCGCCGCCGCCGGGATGGTCGACAATGCAGATCGCGGCAAGATCGCGCGCGATATTTTCCGCACGCGCACCAAGCTCCGCCCTTTTGTGGCGAGCTGCCACCGACGAAAGCGCCCAAGCATAGAACAGATCGCCATCGCTCGCGTTGTTGGTGTCGGCAACCGGCTTTTTCGGGTCTGCCGTCCAACGCCATGCCAGAAGGGCATCCGACCGCACCGCCAGATGTTCCTCTGTCCAAGTCATGATCGTATCGAACGCCGCCATATCGTCAAACGCGGCGGCGCGGGTGAGGCCCAAGCCCAGCCCCTAGGAATTGCTGGGGGGCCCGTGGAACAGATAGGCCAAAACGGCCACCGGGCCCCTGAACCACG
>NZ_JAKDLJ010000222.1 GCF_030452865.1 Pseudorhodobacter sp. | reverse complement strand
GGACCAACCCTCGATCCGTCACGATCACGTCAAGGCGCTGATCCGTCGGCTCAATCGGAACTTCCGCCATCTGCTGCGCCGCAAAGGCGAACCCCACAGCCAGAACCGAACCCCGTGCGCGCAACCGTTGCAAAGTCCGATCATAGAAGCCCCCACCATAGCCCAGCCGATAGCCCCTCTCATCGAACCCAACCAGCGGCACGATCAGTACCTCCGGCTCCAGCCACGTCCCTTCGACCGGGATAAGCGCACCGAAAGCCCCCGCCTCCAGCACACAGCCCGGCGACCATTCCCGAAATCGCAGCGCCTGTCCCTGCGCCACGACCACCGGCACACAGACTGGCCCTTCATGGACAGCCATGGCAGGCATCGGATCAATCTCAGTCCGCATCGGCATATATCCTGCCAGAACGGTCCGCCGATAGGGAGCAAGGTAATCGGCCAAAATCTCCGCAGCCTGCCCCTGCCCTGCGGTAAAAGCAGCCTTGCGCAACGCAAAGGCCCGCTTTCGTGCCTCGGCCTTCACAGCAAGATCCACGATGCCAACTCCAGAAACGCAAAGAATCCGACCACATCGGTCACTGTTGTCACAAACGGACCAGAGGCAAGCGCCGGATCAACCCCCAGCTTCTGCAATCCCATCGGAATCAGAATCCCACCCGCCGCTGCGGAAATCAGCGTCAGGACCATCGCAATCCCGATCACCAGGGACAGCATGGGCAAGCCAAACCACCAGCCCGCGATTATCGCCATCAACATGCCAAAGACAAGCCCGTTGATCGCACCCACCGCCGCCTCACGCCGGATCACCCGAAAGGCGTTCTGCGCGGTCAGGTCCCGCGTGGCCAAGGCCCGCACCGCCACCGTCATCGTTTGCGTCCCTGCATTGCCCCCCATCGAGGCGACAATCGGCATCAGAACAGCCAAAGCCACCAGCTTGTTGATGGAATCGGTAAACTCCGCAATCACGCTGGAGGCCAAAATCGCCGTCAGCAGGTTGACGAACAACCAGACCGCCCGACCTTTTGCTGCCTCGAAAATCGTGTCCGACAGGCTGGCCTCGTCACCGACACCGGCCATCCGGAGCATGTCTTCCTCATGCTCTTCATCCAACACATTCATCGCGTCATCAATCGTGATAGCGCCAACAAGCCGATCATTTTCATCGACCACAGGACAGGAAATCAGGTGATACTGGTTGAAGATATAGGCGACATCCGCCTCCGGTTCCGTCGCTTCAATAGTGCGGAAACTCTCCTCCTCGATGTCTTTCAACAACACATCCCGACGCGACGAAAGCACACGGCCCAACGTGACATAGCCCTGCGGCTTCATCCCATCATCGACCAGGATCACATGGTAGAACTGATCAGGCAGCCCCTCGGTTGAGCGCATGTAATCAATGGCCTGACCGACGTTCCAACCCACGGGCGCAACAACAACCTCGCGCTGCATAAGGCGTCCGGCGGAATAATCCGGATAGGAAAGCGCCTGTTGCACGGCAACCCGGTCTTCTGCCTCCAACGCGCCCAGAATCCGGTCCTGATCGGCTTCCTCCAGATCCTCGAGGATATCGACCACATCGTCGGTATCGAGTTCCCGCACCGCATCGGCCAGAACATCGGGCGCCAGGCTGTCGATGATTTCTTCCCGGATGCCTTCGTCCAGTTCGGACAGGATATCGCCGTCAATGCCATCCGGCCACAGCCGCAACAAATCACGTCGTTCGGAACGGCCGATCTGTTCCAGAAGGTCGGCAATATCGGCAGCGTGCAGCGGTGCCAGCAAACTGGCCAGCCTTCCCGAATCCTCGGTTGCGACCGCTTCTGAAATCGCCTCCATCCGACGGGAATCGAGGACATCCTCCTCAATCCCGTCCTGCTCGGCGATGTCATCGGCCATGCTGCCTCCTTTGCTGATTACCCCGACCTTATGATAAGGTCTTTCAAAGAAACAGAGACGAGGGCAAAATTTACCTGAGCATCGAAAACACCTAGGCTGTTCGGAACCACCAGGCAACAGGATCAATGCGAATGGCAGAACTCATATTGGGGCAGGTCTTGTCCTTCCACGGCGACCCTTTCATCGAAGGTGCCGATGCCGCCAAGGTAGAAACCAACGGCGGTGTCGTGATGATCGGCGGCGAAATCACCGCCACCGGTCCGGCAGATCAGTTGCGCAAGGATTATCCGCAAGCCCATGTCACAGACTATGGCCGCGCATTGATTTCGGCCGGCTTTATTGATTCCCATGTCCATTATCCGCAAACCGCGATGATTGCGAGTTGGGGCAAACGGTTGATCGACTGGCTCAATACCTACACATTTCCAGAGGAAATGCGTTTTGCCGATCCGGATTATGCCGCCGAAATCGCCGCCCGCTACTTCGATCTCACCCTGTCCAACGGCACGACGAGCGTTTGTTCCTACACCACAATTCACCCCGAAAGCGTCGATGCCTTCTTCAACGAGGCGCAAAAGCGCGGGTTGCGCAGCTACGCCGGCAAGACCTGCATGGACCGCAATGCGCCGAAAGGCCTGCTCGACACGCCGCAATCGGCCTATGACGACAGCAAGCGACTCCTCGAAAAATGGCATGGCGTGGACCGGCTGTCCTATGTCATCACGCCGCGCTTCTCGCCCACGTCGACCCCCGAACAACTTGCGGCGATGGGGGCACTCTGGCGCGACAACCCCGATTGCCTGATGCAAACCCATCTGTCTGAACAACCTGATGAGATTGAATGGGTCAAACAACTGCATCCACAATCGCGCGACTACCTCGATACCTACGAAGCCCAAGGGCTGCTCGGCATGGGCGCGGTCTATGGTCATGCGATCCATCTGACCGAGCGTGAGATTGACCGTCTGGCCGAGGTCGGTGCCAGCCTCGTGCATTGCCCGACTTCCAATATGTTCATCGGCTCGGGCCTTTTTGACATGGAGGGGCTGGTCGCGCGCGGGTTGCGGGTCGGCCTCGCCACCGATACCGGCGGCGGCTCCTCCTTCTCGATGCTGCGCACCATGGCGGCGGCCTATGAGGTGGCGCAACTGCGTGGCACACCGCTGCACCCCTCGCAACTGTGGTGGCTGGCCACGCAAGGCTCCGCCCGCGCGCTTCATGCCGAAAAAAAGATCGGCAATATCGCCAAGGGCATGGAGGCGGATGTGATCGTGATCGACCTCGCCTCAACTCCAGCCATCGAACAGGCTACCCGCCGCGCCGAAACCATCTGGCAATCGGTGTTCCCGACGATCATGATGGGCGACGATCGCGCGATAAAGGCCGTCTATGTTGGAGGCCAAAGACGATGAACATTTCCGTCGTCTTCTCTGCGAAAATATCCCGGGGGTGAATGCGCCATCAGGCGCAGGGGGGGCAGCGCCCCCCGCTTCCCTCCGCTACTCCACCAATTCCCAGCCGTCCGGGTCAAAGCCGAATTTCAACGCAACCTCGGTTGCGCGCTTTTCCTCTGCCCAGATCGCGGCGGCTGAAATCTCCATCGGGCCAATCCGCGCCTCGAGGGTTTCACCATCCTCATCTTGATGCGTCGCGAATCCCGCTGCTTTCAACGCTTTTTCCGCCGCCGCGAATGGTGCATCGACCTCCTCGGCAAGAAACAGGAAATTGACTACCGCACGTTGCGGCAAATCGTCAATCTTGCCGATTTCATCAAAAGTTTCAAAGGTTTCGGCCTGTTGCGCCTTGTAGTCATGGCTCATGTTGTTTCCCTTCCGATCCGCTTTCTTTTCCTGCCGGAAGCGATTGCACGCCGCAAGCTCTATTGCATCAATCCGCGCGCAAGCTGGTTCTGTCGTGCGACGACATGGCCAAGATCAATGGTGGTCAGGCGTCCATCGCGCACCACTTCGCGCCCCTCAACGATCAGATCGCGCACTTTCAACGGTCCGGCGAGCAGAAAGGCCACACGGTCCCACGAACCCGCCGACTCCACGCCCGAAACATCCCAAATCGCCAGATCGGCGCGCTTGCCCGGTTCAAGCGACCCACAATCGCCACGCCCCAGCACCCGCGCGCCGCCGAGGGTTGCGATTTCCAATGCCTCGCGCGCGCCCATCGCATCGGCCCCACGCGCAACCCGCTGCAACAGCATCGCCTGACGCGCTTCAGCCACCAGATTGCCCGCGTCGTTGCTGGCTGATCCGTCGACGCCAAGACCTACCTTCACGCCAGCATCGCGCATCGCGCGCACCGGTGCAATGCCCGACCCCAGACGGCAATTCGAACAGGGGCAATGGGCAACACCGGTTCCACTGCGCGCGAACAGGTCAATCTCCCGGCCATCAAGTTTCACGCAGTGCGCATGCCAAACATCCTCCCCGACCCAGCCCAGATCTTCGGCATATTGACCGGGGCGGCAGCCGAATTTCTCCATCGAATAGGCGACATCCTCATCGTTCTCGGCAAGATGGGTGTGCAGCATCACCCCTTTGTCACGCGCCAAAAGTGCTGCCTCGCGCATCAGATCGCGACTGACGGAAAAGGGCGAACACGGTGCAATGCCGACCCGAAGCATCGCGCCTGCGCGCGCGTCGTGGAAGCGGTCCACCACGCGGATACAATCCTCCAGAATTGCAGCTTCCGGTTCCACCAGCGCGTCGGGCGGCAGGCCACCGTCACTTTCCCCGATGCTCATTGCGCCGCGCGTCGGATGGAAGCGCAGGCCAACTTCTGCCGCTGCCGCAATGGTATCATCAAGCCGCGCGCCATTGGGATACATATAAAGATGATCGGAGGTCATGGAACAACCGGTCAGCGCCAGTTCTGCCAAACCCACTTGCGCCGAGGTAAAAATCTCCTCCGGACCAAAGCGTGCCCAGATCGGATAAAGTGTTTTCAGCCAACCAAACAGCAGCGCATCCTGCCCACCCGGAACCGCGCGCGTCAGAGTTTGGTAAAGGTGGTGATGCGTGTTCACGAGGCCCGGCGTCACCACACAGCCCGTGGAGTCAATCACCCGGCCCGAAGTCACAAGCCCCGTCCCCACAGCGACAATCACGCCATCGCGGCAGAGCAGATCCGCACCGACAAGCTCCCGTCGCGCGCCATCCATCGTCACAACGACATCGGCACTTTTGACTAGAATTTCTGACATTGGGCTTCCCTTTTGCGATCCCGTTCGGTGGATCGGGAAATGCACGACAGAAGGGGGGTGAAGGACTCGTGCAAGCGTCAGGTTAACTGAAGCCTCGCGCTATTCAAACCGCCAAAGCGCTTGCACATCACCTGCAACCGCAGTTTGCGACACCAACCGCAGCCGAGGCACATCGCCAAGCGCAGTCAGACCAAGCGGGCCAACGGCTGCGCGCCCTTCCTCTCCGATCAGCGCACCTGCCGAGAATGTCACCAGATCATCCACCAATCCGGCGCGGATTAAGGCGGCCGCAAGCCCCGCGCCGCCTTCACAAAACACCCGTGTCAACCCGCGCGCCGCCAAAAGGCTGAGCGCGGCACGCAAGTCCAGATGCCCGGCCTTGCCCGAACATTCGATCAGATCCGCGCCGGTTTTCGCCCAAGCATCCCGCCGCGCGGCATCCGCACCCGACCCGTGCAAAATCCAAACCGGGGTCACCCGCGCGGTTTGGCCAAGCCGCCCCTGTGGCCCGAGCTGCAAGGCGCTATCCACCACAATCCGCACCGGTTGCCACAACGCGCCCAAATCGCGCACTGTCAAATCCGGATCATCGGCGACGGCAGTGCCAGACCCGACGATCACCGCATCATGCGCCATTCGCATGGCATGCACGCCGCGCCGCGCCCCCGGCCCGGTGATCCAGCGGCTTTCACCCGAAGAGGTGGCAATGCGGCCATCAAGGCTGGTTGCAAATTTCAGCGTTACCAGAGGCAAGCCATGACTCACCCGTTTCAGAAAGCCGCGGTTCAGCGCACGCGCCTCATCCGCGCAAAGCCCTTCCTGCACCGCCACACCAGCCGCCCGCAGCATCGCATGACCTCGGCCCGTCACGCGGGGGTCGGGGTCTGTCAACGCACTGAAAACACGGGCCACCCCAGCGGCAATCAAACCGTCGACGCAGGGCGGCGTTTTGCCATGATGGGCACAGGGTTCGA
>NZ_JAKDLJ010000221.1 GCF_030452865.1 Pseudorhodobacter sp. | reverse complement strand
TGGCTGCATGCCCGTTATCCTTCCGAAATGACCATCGTGATCCAGCATTGGTTCGACAATCTCGACGTAACCGATACCGGCTTTTCGATCACCCTGAATTTCGGCAACAACCCCGAACCCTTGGTTGTGCCTTTTGACGCATTGCGCACCTTTGTCGACCCATCGGTGGAGTTTGGCCTGCGCTTTGAGACCCATGAGGACGATGAGGATGAGGATGAGGAGGACACTTCCCCTGATGACCCGGACCCGGACGCTCCTCCGCCCGCGCGAGAGGCGGAAGTGGTCAGTCTCGACAAATTCCGCAAATAGACCAATCTCGGGAAGGGAACAGCGATGCTATCCGATTTTGCGCTGTTCCTGAAACAGGCAGTGCTGCAACCAAAACAAACATCCTCTCTGGTGCCATCGTCGCGCGCGTTGGCCCTGGCAATGGCGTCGCATGTCGGCCCTTTGACTGGCCCGGTGGTAGAATTCGGACCCGGCACCGGCAAGATCACGCAGGCCATTCTTGATCGCGGCGTTGCCCCTGCTGATTTGACGCTATATGAAATGAACCCGGTCTTTGCCGAGCAACTTCACCGCCACTTTGCCGGTGTCACGATCCACACCGCGCCGGCACAAGACGCGGCGAACCGGATGGCACCAACCGTAGGGGCGGTCATCTCGGGACTGCCGCTGTTGTCGATGCCACGCCTGCTGCGGCGCGACATCATCGCGGCCGCTTTTCGCATCATGCGGCCAGACGGAATTTTCGTGCAGTTCACCTATGGGGCCAATTCGCCACTGACACCTGAAGGACAGGCGATACTTGGGCTGCGCGTCGAAAAGGCACAGAAGGTCTGGGGCAATCTGCCTCCGGCGCAGGTTTATCTCATGCGCCGCGCCAACGTGTAAAACTCTCACGGTATGCCGCCGCATACCGATTGATATTTGCCCTCCGCCCGCCTATGAAGGGCCAAATTTTGCAGGAGAGCATGGATGTCCGCGACCCGTACCGAAACCGACAGCTTTGGCCCATTGGAAGTTCCCGCCGACAAATACTGGGGCGCACAGACACAACGCTCGATCCAGAACTTCCCGATTGGTTGGGAAAAGCAACCGGTTGCGATTATCCGCGCCTTGGGCGTCATCAAGCAAGCCTGCGCGCATGCGAACAAGGCGCAAGGCGATATGCCCGCCGATCTGGCTGATACCATTGCCGCCGCCGCACAAGAGGTGATTGACGGCAAGTTTGATGACAACTTCCCCCTTGTCGTCTGGCAAACCGGCTCCGGCACCCAATCCAATATGAACGCGAATGAGGTTATCTCCAACCGCGCTATTGAAATGCTGGGCGGGGTGATGGGCAGCAAGAAGCCGGTCCACCCCAACGATCACGTCAATATGGGCCAATCGTCGAATGACACTTTCCCCACGGCGATGCATGTTGCCGCGGGCATGATGGCGCGCGATGTGCTGTTGCCCGGCTTGGAAAAGCTGCACGCCGCCTTGGCCGCGAAGTCTGTCGAGTTCAGGGATATCATCAAGATCGGCCGCACCCATACGCAGGACGCAACGCCGCTGACTTTGGGGCAGGAATTTTCCGGCTATGCCCATCAGGTGAAAAAAGGAATTGACCGGGTCAAAGCCTGCCTGCCTGACATCTATGAGCTGGCGCAGGGTGGCACCGCTGTCGGCACCGGGCTGAACACCAGGAAGGGCTGGGATACCCGGGTTGCGGCGGAAATTGCCAAGATCACCGGCCTGCCTTTTGTGACCGCGCCCAACAAGTTCGAAGCACTGGCCGCACATGACGCGATGGTGATGATGTCGGGTGCGTTGAAAACCGTGGCGGCCAGCCTTTTCAAAATCGCCAACGACTTGCGGCTTTTGGGGTCCGGCCCCCGCTCCGGCCTTGGTGAGCTGATCCTGCCCGAAAATGAGCCGGGATCCTCGATCATGCCGGGCAAGGTCAACCCGACGCAGGCCGAAGCGCTGACCATGGTGTGCGCCCATGTCATGGGCAATGATGCCGCGATTGGCTTTGCAGGCTCCCAAGGGCATTTTGAACTGAACGTCTACAACCCAATGATGTCCTATAACCTGTTGCAATCCATGCAGCTTTTGGGTGATGCTGCGGGGTCATTCACAGATAATATGGTCGTCGGCACCAAGGCCAACCTGCCCCGCATCAACAAGCTGATGAAGGAATCGCTGATGTTGGTGACAGCTCTTGCGCCCACCATCGGCTATGACAATGCCACCAAGGTCGCGAAAACCGCGCATAAGAACGGCACCACCCTGCGCGAGGAGGCCATCGCGCTTGGCCTTGTCGATGGCGAAACCTTCGACCGCGTGGTGCGGCCGGAGGATATGATCGGGCCGAAAGGTTGAATTGTTCTCGGTTGCGGAAATCGCCGGACTCGCCCAGAATTCGAACACACTTGGTCTGAATTCCGAGTCAGCATCAACCGGAAGGGATAATATGGCGGCGGAGATCATCAACCTGCGCAGCGTGAAAAAGGCCAGGAAACGGGCCGAAGCGCGCGCGCAGGCCGATGCCAATGTTGCCAAATTCGGGCGTTCCAAAGCTGATAAACGGGCCGAAGATGCCGCGAAAGCGAAAGCCAAGCAGGTGCTTGACGGTCATGCGATTGAAGGCGACGCGTCGGACCCGAAGGACGCGCCATGAGCGCTGCGCCGGAACGTCCGGTCAAACACTCGCTCACCCTGCGGGGCCATCGAACCTCGGTCTCGCTGGAGGGTGAGTTCTGGCGCGCCTTTCGTGATATCGCGGCGGCGCAAGGCAAAACCATCAACGCGCTCGCGATCGAGGTGGACGAGGCGCGGCAAACCGATATCGGCCTCGCCTCTGCGATCCGGGTCTTTGTGTTGACCCATTTTCAATCGGCGGCACGCGGCTGATCCTGACGGGAAAACCACAGAAATTGCGGGGTAACGCCCGCCAATTGCCATAATTGCCGGGTCAATTGGCAGCCTTGGCCCGTCTTTTCGCATTGGATTTACCGTTGACCGACCACATCGCTCAAGCGCCAACCCTCTCCGCCCCCGATACCCGCGACATTCGCTTGCGTTTTCGCCTCGGCTGTCTTGCGGTGTCGTTGACTGCACTGGCGCTGCTGTTCATCGCGCGGCCATCTGCGGGGCCAGCGCTGCTGTCGATTGCCAGCGATTACCTTTACTGGCTGTTGCAGCTCTGCGCAGTGATCCTGTGCCTGCATCTCGTCGCATGCTGCATCCTGGTCGCAAGAAAAAGCAAAGGTTTGTCGGCGCTTGCATGGTCAACGACGTATCTGCGCGCCATTCCCATCACCGATTTCGTCTGTGCGATGGGGGCAATAGCGGCCACCATCGGCAGCTTCACCGTCTATAAATCACTGGAGATCGGCGCCGATGGCTATCACCACGATGCCAGCTTCATCGCACTGGATCGCACGCTTTTCGGCGGGGTTGACCCGTGGCAGATCACCCATGCGCTGATGCCTTCTGCGAATCTGACATGGTTCCTGGATGTGCTGTATCACCCGGCGTTCCTGCCGATGATCCTTGGCTATGCGCTTTGTGCCATGATCAGCCCGCGCCCGGCGCTGCGCTATACCTATATCACCTCCTATCTCATCTGCTTTGTCGTGATCGGCATGGGTCTTGCAAATCTGTTGAACTCTGCCGGTCCGGTGTTTGATGGTCAGCTTTACGGCGACGGGCAAACCTTCGGGCCGCTGAAGACCCTGCTTCAGGCACAGTCCACAGCGGCGGGGCCGTTCTTTTCGGTCGAGGGGCAGGACTATCTGCTCGCGGCGCGTCAGCAAGGCGTGGCGCGCATCGGGTCGGGCATTTCGGCGATGCCGTCGATGCATATCGTCATGGCGTTCCTTTGGCCACTGGCGGGCTGGCAGATCAATCGCTGGCTCGGGTTTGGGTTGACCTGCTATGCGCTGCTGATCTGGGTCGCGTCGGTTCACCTTGGTTGGCACTACGCCTCGGACGGGATCGTCGGTCTGTCGGTTTTGCTGGTGATCTGGCTGCTGGTGGCGCGGTTCTTTGGCCTTTACCGCCCTAACCCTGACGCGGCGTGACAATCAACCGGATGCCATCCTTGGCGCGCACGGTCAGATGCGCCACCGGCATCGCAGGCTCCCCCACCGGGGCGAAATGAAACGCCCGCGCCAACAGGGCGAGCAGGAGCACCCCTTCGATCATCGCAAACCCGGCCCCGGTGCAAACGCGCGGCCCGGCGGAAAACGGCATGTAGGCATCGCGCGCGCAGGCCCGCGTCTCATCGCGTGCCCAACGGTCTGGGTCAAATTCATCCGGTCGGTCCCAAATCCGTTCATGCCGGTGCAAATGCCATGGGCTAAGGACGATCTGCGCACCGGGGGCGACGTGGCGGCCGCGCATCTCCTCCGGACAGCGGTTTTCGCGGACCATCATCGGCACTGGCGGATAAAGCCGCAGCGTTTCGCGGAAGACATCGCGGGTAAAGCGCAGCTTTGCCACGTTTGAGAACTCCGGCGCATCCCCAAGACTTGCCGCTTCCGCCGCGACCCGTTCCTGCACTTCCGGCGCAAGGGCCAGCATCAGCAGCGCCCAACCAAGTGCAGAGGCGCTGGTTTCATGCCCGGCCAGAAAGAAGATCGCGACCTGATCGACCATCTCGGATGTGTCAAACCGCTCCCCCGTCTCCGGATCGGCGGTGGTCATGATCTTGGTCGCCAGGTCATCCGGCGCGGTGCCTGCGGCAATTTCAGCAGCTCGGTCCGTCGTCAGCCGTTCAATCAACCCCCGGATTTCCGCTGCCGTCGCCTTGGTCCGGCGCGAATGAAAGCGCGGGAACCACCGCGGCAAGGGCAGGAACGCCGCGATGTTCAGCAGCGGTTGCTCGCGCTGATAATCGCGGAAATGGGCAAAGACCCGCCCCGCGATTTCATGTTCAATCGGAATGGAGAACAGAGTTCGGAAGATCACATCCGCCGCCGCATGGCTCATCTCCGGCTCAATCTCCTGCACGCCGGGTCGCATCCGCGCCACCGCCGCCTGCCCTGCGGCGAGCATTGACGGAAAGGTCTCTCGGATACGACCACCTTCGAACGCAGGGTCAATGATCCGGCGCTGGCGTTTCCAGACCTCGCCATTGGTCACGAAAACCGAATTGCCAAGCAACGGGTTCAACCCTTCGCGGATACGGTTCGATTTCGGGAAATCGTCGGGGCGTTCCTTCAGCACAAGGTTCACCAGTGCGGGGTCATTGCAGAGGTAGCTGCGGAAGAATGGGGTGCGAAACTCCGCCATCCAGGCCCGGTAAAGCCGCGCCGGTTGCGCCGACAGAATATCCTGCCGGAACAGCTTGGCATAGTGCCAAAGCGATACCTTGTCAGGCCGCGCGGGTGGCTTTGGCGGAATCATCGGGCGACCGAGGTGTATTTGTTCACCGGCGTCTCAATCCGCGAGACGGACGCCGGCCGCCCGTCATAACGATCCGCAAGGGTCAGCGGACCAGCGGTAATCTGAAAATAGTCGTAATCGCGTGGCCGGTCAAAGGCGCAAAGATATTGAAAATGCAGCCGGAAAAACCGCCAACGCAATTCTTTCCAACGCTCCGGCGACAGGCTTTGCGTGAAAGCTGCGGAAAATACCAGCGGCCAACGCTTGCCCTTCGGCTCCACCCCGGACACACAAACCGGATCGCACAGTGCGAAAGCGCAGCCATCGCCGGGCGCGGTCACATCGACCCAGGTGAGTTCTGATCGGGTGGAAAGATAGGCCAGATCGGCGCGCAATCGCTGCGCTTGCGGCAGGAACGACACCATCGGAACCACCTGCCCCAAGGACAGGAACGACAGCGCCGGACCGTCTTTTGGCACCCGCCCGGCGCGGATCAGGTCGGACAGCACCGATATGCCCAGGTGCACACCGGAAGAATGGCCGACGACCAGGACCTCATCCACGTCCTGCTGCAATGCCTCGGCAATGGCAGAGCCGAAAGCGGCCATCCGCGCCTCCAGCTCCGGCGGGTTCGCGCCATTGAATTGCGCGGAATAGGCGTAGTCATGCATCAGATAATACGCGAAAATCTTGTTGTCGATGCCGCGAAACCAGATCAGCAACTTCACCGCCAACG
>NZ_JAKDLJ010000220.1 GCF_030452865.1 Pseudorhodobacter sp. | reverse complement strand
GTCCTTGACGACAGTATGCGCAAGGCTCGCAAAACAGTGCGCCGGGCGTTCGCATCGTTTCCCGAAACCAGCGTGAAGGCGGCGCGCGAACAGGCCAAAGCAGAGATTGCCGAAATCCTGACCGGCGATCTGGCCGCAGATAAATCGAGGGGTGTAACCTTGGGGGAGGCATGGGCCCTCTACCGATCTGCCATTGTGCGCCGGGGTCGAAGCCCTGCCACAATTGAAAGCTATCGGAACGCCGTTGAAGCTGACCATCTTCTCGGAATCTGGCGCGACACACCTTTGGAAGATTTGGCGACCGAGGCCGGGGCGCGAAAGGTTGCGGCCCGGCACGATGCTATTTCCGCGAAGCATACGCACCCGCAACACGGCGGCACCTATGCCGCGAATGGGGCGATGCGGACCCTCCGTGTGATCCATAACTGGGCGCTTGAGCTTGGACACGTTCGCCCGAACCCTGACGGTTGGCACCCCACGCGGCAAGTGACCTATAACCCGGAGGAGCAAAACGGCGACAAGAAAGCGATGGACCTTTCCGACCTTCCCGCTTGGTGGCGCGCATACGGCACGATGGAAAACCGGGTTCGCGCTGAATTCCAGCTTTTCTTACTTTTGTCTGGAAGCCGGTCCGGCGCGATTGCGACGGCGCGCTGGAAAGACCTCGACGTGGCGGGGCGGCGGTTGCACATACCGACGCCCAAAGGTGGCAAAGCCCGGGCCTACGACATTCCGCTGACGCGCCCGATGCTGGCGTGCCTTGCGCGCGCCCGTCGCGCCGGAATGGTCTACCAGCCCGGTTTTTCGCGCGAATGGATATTTCCGGGCGATCCCTCGAAGGCGAAGCGCGGCACCGGCGATTTTGCCGGGCATATGTCTCTCTATGCGACGACCGAACCGAAGCTGCCTTGTTCGGGCCACGGCCTGCGCCACACCTATCGGAACGCCTGCGAATGGGCGGTCGTGAGTGACAACCTGTCGAAGAAATTGATGAACCATTCCCAGAAGGGAGACACTCACTCGGGCACCTATGGTAGTCGAGCGGGCGTCTGGAACCAACTCTTGCTTGCCCAAGCGAGGATAAGTTCGGTGATGATGGAAAATCTTCGGCAACAATAACCGACGGCTAGACGCAGGGCCATTTAACCGGATATAAACGGCCTACGACATACGCCAAACGACTATGGGAGCGGCGGTCCCGTAGGAACGTAAGAACCCCACACGCGCCGGGGATTCGACACAGCGGCGGCAACCCCAAATCCCGGGGCCGCCGCTTTTGATGCTGAGCGCGGCTCCTTTTCGAGGAGAGCCGCGAATGGAACACCCAATCGCCGTTGTGAAAGAAATTGCGCGTGAAGTCGCCGCCGAGTTGGCGGATGGCTATGCCACTGGCCGCTATGCGCCGCCCCCTGAATACCTGAACACTGCCCATGCAGCTGCCTTGCTTGGTTTAACACCCGGCGGGATGGAAACGATGCGCAAAGAGGGCCGTGGCCCTGCCTTTATCCGCGCTTCCGGCAAACTGGTCCGCTATCGTGTTACCGATCTGCGCAACTGGATGGCCCAGCACCGCGTCGAACCGGGCGAGGTGCGGGAATGACCGGGTCTGAAAACGAAAGCACCCCCGGCGCTGAGCAGCGGGCCGGGGGCGCAGAGGACAGGAACCATCATCATCACCCTGACAGCGCGATTATACCGCGCGGTGTTGAAGCGGGCGACGGCAAAGGCTTGTTGCCGGACCCTATCGCGATCCGCGAGGCGCTCGAAACCCTGCACCATGACGGTCCTTGGCACGTCTGCGCCAAGGCGGCAGACGGCAATTTCCGGGGCGGGTCGCACAATGATCTGACCGCAGCCATCGAAGGAGCGATGAAGGCAAATGTGCGCGACAACACCTATGTCTCGATTGCGACGCTGCGGCCCGGCTGGGATGGCGCAAAAGCAAAGAAAGAACACGTGGTAAGTGTCGGCTGGCTGTGGGTCGATGTTGATCCGCGTGCAGGCGAGGACCTCGAATCTGAACGGACGCGCATCCTTGCGCTGCTGACGGTGAACTTGCCCAAAGGCATCCCGATCCCGACGCTGGTAATCGACAGCGGACGTGGTTTTTGGGCACTCTGGCGGCTCTCTGAACCTGTCGTGTTGCCAGATGCCGGTGATCCCGGCTGGGTCGATGCGGTGGCCGACTTCGAGGCTCGCAACTATGCGCTTGAGATCGCTTTCGGGGCCGATGCCTGCCACGACATTGCAAGGGTGATGCGGCTGCCGGGAACGGTGAACCGCAAGCCCGGCGCAGGACTCTCGCATATATTTTCGGTGTCGGATACGACCTATGCGATTGCCGAATTTCCGGCAATTACGAAGACCGCACAGGCCAAGGCCGGGAAGTTATTGGTGCCCGCTAATCTTGGCGTCGAACTGCCTAAGCTCGAAAGCCTCGATGAACTGCCGTCCGGTGTGTCTCCCCGCACGAAAATGTTGATCGTTAACGGTGCCGATCCTGACGACCCGACCCGCTACCCGAGCAGGTCTGAAATCCTCTGGGCAGTGCTGTGCGATATGGTGCGGGCCGGATGTTCTGATTCCCAGATAGGAGCGACAATTCTCGACCCCGAGCACGGCATTTCTGCGCACGTCCTCGAACAGCCCAAACACCGCCAGTATGCGGCAGAGCAAATCGCCAAGGCGCGTGATGCGGTGGCCGAGGCTACCGACCCGTTGTTGATTGAAATGAACGCGCGCCGCGCTTTCCTGACACACGAGGCAGGAACTGTAAGGATCGCGGAATTTGCCTATGAACTGCTGAACCCCGAGGCATCGGACCCGGCAAAACAGCGCTGGCGTCGGGTTGTCTATATGCAGAATGCTTCCGACTTTCGCCTGACACACAGTAACCGCGCTGTGCGCGTCGGTGAAGACAAGGAAGGAAATGAAATCCGAAAGCCTCTGGGTGACGAATGGCTGCGCTGGCGTGGTCGCAGGACGCACCGGGCGTTGACCTTCGATCCCGGCGCAGGCGAAGTGGTCGGTGACAAACTGAACCTCTGGCGCGGCTTCGCCGTCGAGCCGGAACCGGGCGACTGGAGTTTAATGCGGCAGCACATCCTCGAAGTGCTGGCAGACGGCGACCAGGAAGTGGCGAACTATATCGAGCGTTGGCTGGCGCTGGCCGTTCAGAAGCCCGCAGTTCCCGCTGGTGTCGCACTTGTCTTTCGTGGTGGCCGGGGTGCGGGCAAGGGCATCTTTGCGCACTACGTCCGTGCGATGTTCGGCCAGCACGGCTTTTATCTGCCCGGGGCATCGGCTTTGGGAGCCAAGTTTAACGCCCACTTCCGCGACACGGTTCTGCTGTATGCGGACGAGGTGAAGTGGAACGGAAACAAGAACGCTGAATCCCTTTTGCAGGCGATCATCACAGAGCCGGAATTGATGATTGAGGGCAAATATAAGGAGGCGACCCTCGCCAAGAACCGCCTGCACCTGATTATGACCTCGAATGACGATTGGGTTGTGCCCGCCGGAATTGACGAAAGGCGGTTCGCCGTCTTCCGCCCGTCGAGCCAGCGACAGGGGCCACAGCACAAGCAATACTTCGATGCGCTTGGCGCCCAGATGGACGCGGGCGGACTGGCCGCGATGCTTTACGACCTGCGCGCGATGGATCTTTCGGGATTTAATCCGCGTCTTATGCCCGAAAGCCGGGAGCTTTCGCAGCAGAAACTGGAAGGTCTGACCGGACCTAATCGGGTTGTAATGGAAATGCTGATGGAGGGGATCGCACCGGGCGGCTTCTACCCTTCGGTGAAGGTGGGCCGCGACGTGCACCAGCGCGCCGATCCTGTGGTGCGGGTGCCTGCATTGATCTCGTGGGCCATCGACCAGCGGATGCTGCGCGAAGCCCCTTCTTCGCAGAAAATGGGTGTAGCCTTAAAGCTGCTTGGCATCGAAAGGCACAAGTTCTCGCAAAATGGCAAGGATGAAAGGGGATGGGGCCTGCCGCCCTTGGCGCAGGCGCGGCGCGTATGGGCCGAAAGTCTCGGGTTGCATGGTATCGACTGGCCTGACGCGGATGGCTGGATCGCTCCGCCGGGGGTCGAATAACGGCCCGACCGACTATCTGGCACCCGACCGAGGCCGATCCGCCCTCGGTCGGGTGCTAACCTTACGAAACTTTGGCAGAATAGGCGTCTGCCGACCGAGTAGGCCGACCAGACTGGCGCAGAAGACTTAGCCGGAGACTTTGCCCAGAAGGCGCGGCCCCCCCGCATTCCCTCCGCGTTTCTCCGCCTTAGGTCTTATCGGTCTACTCGGTCTTTAGAAATGAAATAGATAATAAAATTATGGAGATAACTCCCGACCCAGTTGACGACCGAGTTATGTCTTGCCGACCGACCGGCTGTTTGCTGCGCCCCGCTCTATAGACCGGCTGCCGCGCGCAAAAACATCGTAACCCGCGTTGTGCGCCCGCCCTAAAAGGCGACGGCTGATCTGGCAAACCGCCAAAATTGTCGATCCGCCGCACCGATCTGGTGTGCAATATCGCTGGCTATCGAACCACCCCCGAAATGTAGCGCGATCTGGCCGCCGCAAAGCCCACGTTTGCGGCCATTTATTCCCGTTCCGAAAGCAACCCCAGAACCGACCGTCTTGAGGGTGGATTTCGATAGACGGTGCCACTGTGTTCGCGGTATGTTCTGGCCTATGGTTGAGCGAGAAATGGAGCAAGAAATGAGACGACGCGGCAATATGGAAGACAAGATGCAGCAGTTCGTTCCCGGCATAGTTGAGGGGCAGCGCCAGTTTTACGTTGTCCCCGAGGTCGGGCCGGTGGAACGCCATTGGCTGGTGCCGGGCACCTTTGGGCCTCGGTCCTATGGCCCGACAATCGACCATCCTTTGGGCTCCGATCCTACCCCGGGCTGGTATGCCGCAGACGGCACACGCCTTGCCCGCGATCCGCGCGAAGGCGAAATCGAATGACCGCGCGCCGGGCTGCGATCTATGCGCGCGTATCGACCGGCGAACAGACCCCCGAAAACCAGCTTTTACGGCTGCGGGAAGTGGCCGAACGCGCAGGCTGGGCGATAGTGCATGAATACGTCGAAACGGCATCCGGTGCCAGCCGCGCGCGGCCCGGGCTGGACGCTATGATGAAGGATGCCGCGCGCCGCCAGTTTGATGTGGTGATGGCATGGGACGTGTCGCGCCTTGGGCGATCCCTGCGCGATCTGGTTGACCTGTTCGAGACTCTGCGCAGCGTCGGCTGCGACCAGTTCCTTGAACAGCAGGCCCTCGACACTTCGACCCCGGCGGGCCGCGCCCTATTGCAGATGTCGGGCGTGTTTGCGGAGTTTGAGCGCGCGATGATTGTTGAGCGCACCAAAGCCGGAATTGCGCGCGCCCGGGCGTGTGGCAAGCAGATCGGTCGCGCACCGGCCTCGGAGGCGATGAAAGACGCGATCCGGGCCTTGCGCGCTGACGGAATCGGCATGGATCGGATTGCGCGACAACTGAAATGCGGCAAGGGCCTGAGCCAGAAGGTTTGCCAAGAGTTCGATAAGGAGACGGCAAATGGATGAAGACAGATTTGATGCGGTGGCGCGCCGCGTATCGGATGGCACCCCCGGCGGTCCCGCTTACCGTGTCGGACGGCGGGGCCTGAAAATGGTCGAGGAATTGGCTTCTAGGGGCGTGGCAGAGGCTACGATGGCCAAGGCCCTGCGGATGGGCAAAGATGCATTCCGCGCCGCCAAGCGCCGCGATCCCGCCGTGCAGGAGGCAATCGACAGGGGCCGCGCCGTCGAACACGACAAACTTGTGGGTGTGTTGCATGATCTTGCGATGGCGGGCCAGTATGTCCCGGCGATGTTCCTCTTGAAGGCGCGGCACGGATACCGCGAGGGCGAACAGTTCGGGGCGAACGTGAACGTGAATATCGACACTGGCGGGGTCCTCGTGGTGCCGAATCGGATGACGATGGAGCAGTTTCTTGAGGCGCAGCGGCAGGCGGGCTTATATGGCAGCCCGATCCGGCCCGGGGCAGTCGAGCGCATCCCCGGCCAACACGCAATCGAGGGGGTGGCGGACCCTGAAATAGGCCGGGGCGATTAGGTGCCGCACGAGGCGAAAC
>NZ_JAKDLJ010000219.1 GCF_030452865.1 Pseudorhodobacter sp. | reverse complement strand
GTTTTTGCCAGCTTGGCAAAAACGGATCGGGGGGCAGACAGCCCCCCCGCCGCCACATGCCGCCCAGAAACCACCGCTGAACTTGCGGCATGGTACGCCGAACACCCCGAAGCGACCCTGATCGCAGGGGCCACCGATGTTGGCCTCTGGGTCACCAAACAATTGCGCGACCTTGCGCCTGTTGCTTTCCTGAATGGCATTGACGACCTGCGGCAAATCAAATCCGACGGCGCAACGCTGCGCGTCGGTGCGGGTGTCACCATCAACACCCTGTTGGCCGAAGTCGCGCCCACTCTGCCATCCTTCGCCGAAATGCTGCGCCGCTATGCCAGCGATCAGATCCGCAATGCGGCAACCATAGGCGGGAATATCGCCAACGGCTCCCCCATTGGTGACGGCCCTCCGGCACTGATCGCGCTGGGCGCAACCCTGCATCTGCGCAAGGGCGATACGCGGCGGGAATTGCCGCTGGAGGATTTCTTCATCGAGTACCGCAAACAGGATCGCCAACCCGGTGAATTTGTCGAGGCGGTCAGCTTTACGACAGATGCCCCCGCCTTGCGCTGCTACAAACTGTCCAAACGCTTCGATCAGGATATTTCCGCCGTTTGCGGTTGCTTCAATGTGAGCGTTGAAAGTGGGACCGTGACCGCCGCCCGTATCGCGTTCGGCGGCATGGCGGGCACGCCGAAACGCGCCGCGGCGGCGGAGGCGGCACTTATCGGCAAGCTCTGGTCGCTGGAGGCCGCCGAGGCTTCGAAGGCTGCGTTGCAGACAGATTTCTCTCCGATGAGCGATATGCGCGCTTCCGCTGCCTACCGCTCCGAAACCGCAGGCAATATGATGTTGCGCTATTATCATGATCTTGCGGGAACCCCGGTCAACGTGTTGGAGGTGACAGCATGAGCATGGGAAAAGCCTTGCCGCATGACGCAGCGCCGCTGCATGTCACCGGTTACGCGCGTTATATCGACGACATTCCACTGCCGAAAGGTGCGCTGCACCTGGCCTTTGGCCTGTCGACGCAGGCGCATGCCGACATCACCGCAATTGACCTTTCGACCGTGAAAGCCGCGCCCGGCGTGGTTGCGGTCTATGCCGCCGATGACTTTGACGTAATGCCCGACTGCTCGCCCTCGATCCATGATGAACCGCTTCTGGCGATGGGCCGGGTGCATTACATCGGGCAACCGGTGTTTCTGGTGGTCGCGACCAGCCATCTTGCCGCGCGCAAAGCCGCGCGTCTGGGCAAAGTGGAATACGCCGCCTTGCCCGCCGTGCTGACCGTGGATGATGCACTGGCAGCCAAGACCTATTTTGAGGCAGGCCCGATCATCTGGTCGAAAGGCGATGCGAACGCGGCAATCAGTGCCGCCCCCCGCATGATCGAAGGGGAGATGGAGGTCGGCGGGCAGGAGCATTTTTATCTGGAAGGCCAGATTGCTGCCGTATTGCCGCAAGAGGGCGGGGATATGCTGGTCCATTCTTCGACCCAGCATCCAACTGAGGTCCAGCATAAAGTCGCGCATGCTCTGCATGTGCCGATGCATGCGGTTCGGGTGGAAACCCGGCGCATGGGCGGCGGGTTTGGTGGCAAGGAAAGCCAAGGCAACGCCCTTGCAATCGCTTGTGCCATTGCCGCGCGTGACACCGGGCGTCCGTGCAAGATGCGCTATGACCGCGACGATGACATGATGATCACCGGCAAACGCCACGATCTGCGCATCCGTTACCGCGCCGGTTTCGACGATCACGGTCGGGTGGTGGGTGTAGAGTTTACCCATCTGTTTCGCTGCGGCTGGGCGTTGGATCTGTCAATCCCTGTCGCCGACCGCGCCATGCTGCATTCCGACAATTGTTATCATTTGACCGATATCCGAATTGAGAGCCACCGCTTGCGCACCAACACCCAAAGCGCCACCGCGTTTCGCGGTTTTGGTGGCCCGCAAGGCATGGTCGGGATTGAACGGGTGATGGACCATATCGCCTTCGATCTGCGGCTGGAGCCTTTGGCGGTGCGGAGGGTGAATTTCTATGCCGCGATGGTGGCGGGCAGCGGCGGGGGCAATGCGCCGTCGTCCAATGGGCTTGAACCATTGGCGCATCAACATACGCCGCCGCGGGATATTTCCACACAGAAGATGGGGGATGAGGAAGACCTGACATCGCGCGGGGCGATCGGGGTGATCGACGAAAACCCGGTGGCGTTCCCGCCGCAGGAATCGGAAACGGTGCAGACGACCCCGTATCACATGCCGGTGGAGGATTTCATCGGCCATGAGATTGTCGCAGCGCTGGAGGAAAGTTCCGGCTATGCCGCGCGCAAAGCAGCGATTGCAGAATGGAACAAGGCCAGCCCGGTCTTGAAGCGCGGGATCGCGCTGACGCCGGTGAAGTTCGGGATATCGTTCACGCTGACGCATTTGAATCAGGCCGGGGCTTTGGTGCATGTGTATCAGGATGGCTCCATCCATCTGAATCATGGTGGCACCGAGATGGGGCAGGGCTTGTTCCAGAAGGTGGCGCAGGTTGCGGCGGGGGTGTTCGGTGTGGGCCTCGACATGGTGAAGATCACCGCGACCGATACCGCAAAAGTGCCCAACACCAGTGCTACTGCGGCGTCATCCGGGTCTGATCTGAACGGCATGGCGGCGCAGGCGGCGGCGATCACAATCCGCGACCGCATGGCAGAGTTTCTGGCAGCCTTGCATCAGGCGAAGCCGTCTGATGTCCGGTTTGAGGACGGGCGCGTCAGGGTTGGCGGCGACGATTACAGCTTTGCCCAAGCCGCCGCGTTGAGTTACGGCGCGCGGGTATCGCTTTCGGCCACCGGGTTTTATGCGACGCCGAAGATCACCTGGGATCGCGCAAAGGGCAGTGGTCGCCCGTTCCTCTATTTCGCCTACGGTGCGGCCGTTTCCGAAGTGGTGATCGACACGCTGACCGGGGAAAACCGGATTTTGCGCGCCGATGTGCTGCATGATACCGGGGCCAGCCTGAATCCGGCTTTGGACATCGGCCAGATTGAAGGTGCCTATGTGCAGGGCGCGGGATGGCTGACGATGGAGGAACTGGTTTGGGACGGCAAGGGTTCGCTGCGCACTCACGCGCCCAGCACCTACAAGATCCCGGCCTGTTCCGACCGCCCGCCGGTGTTCAATGTCGACCTGTGGGGCCGTAGCAATCCGGAAGACACCGTGGGGCGTTCGAAAGCCGTGGGCGAGCCGCCGTTCATGCACGGGATTTCAGTGCTGATGGCATTGTCTGACGCGATTGCCGCATGTGGGGACGGATCGCGCTATGTCGCACTCGATGCGCCCGCCACGCCGGAGTGCGTCCTCGCCGCGGTACAAAGGCAGCGGGATGTTTGACCTTGCCGATTTGAAAACAGCCGTCGCCGCCCATGATCGGGTGGTCCGCGTCGTGATTGCCGGTTTCAAAGGCTCCTCGCCACGAGAGGTCGGTGCCGCAATGCTGGTCTGGGGCACGGATCAATCATGGGGGCAATCCGGCACGGTCGGCGGCGGCGCGCTGGAATGGGAAGCGACCGCGCGGGCGCAGACGATGTTGCGCCAGCCCGGCCCTGTTTCCCCTGCATTGGCGCAGGAGGCGCTGGGGCCGAAACTGGCGCAATGCTGTGGTGGCGTTGTCACCCTGCTGTGGGAAATTTATGACGCGGCAGCGGTGGCGGCACTTTCGAACGATGTGATCGCGCGACCGGTGACCGAAGCAGGGCAGGCGCAACCGCTTGCCGTGGCCCGGCTATTGGCTGCGGCGCGGGGCGAAGGGCGGCTACCTGCACCCGGTTTGCATCACGGCTGGATGGTGGAACCGGTTGCACGCCCGTCGCGGGACATCTGGATTTGGGGCGCGGGCCATGTCGGCCGTGCGGTCGTCAGGGTTCTGGCACCGCTGCCCGATCTGGCGCTGACCTGGGTTGATGTCGCGACCGACCGGTTCCCGACCGATATTCCCGCAGGCGTTACGGTTTTGCCGGGGGCAGAGCCTGCGCTGCTCGCCGCCCATGCGCCGCCAGAGGCGGAGCATCTGATCCTGACCTATTCACATGCACTGGATCTCGCGCTCTGCCATGCGCTGCTACATCGCGGGTTTCGGCGCTGCGGCCTGATCGGGTCCAAAACCAAATGGGCGCGGTTTCGGCACAGGCTCGCCAGTCTGGGCCATGACGCGCAGGCGATTGCGACAATAGACTGCCCGATCGGCGACCCATCCCTTGGCAAACATCCGCAAGCAATCGCCATCGGGGTCGCGGTAAACTTGCTGAGACAAAAACACAACGCGTCACAACAGGAGAACGCGGTATGACAACAGGGAACGAGGTGCTTTTGAGCATCGAGGGCGTCACCAAGGCCTATCCGGGCGTGGTTGCCAACAGCGATGTGTCGTTCGAGATTTCCAAAGGTGAGATTCACGCACTTTTGGGCGAGAATGGCGCTGGAAAATCCACATTGGTCAAGATGATCTATGGTTTGGTCAAGCCTGACAGCGGCCGGATGCGGCTGCGCGGGGCAGCTTATGCCCCCAGCCAGCCGTCAGCGGCACGCGGCGCAGGCGTGGCGATGGTGTTTCAGCATTTCAGCCTGTTCGAAGCATTGAATGTGGCGGAAAACGTCGCGCTGGGGATGGAAAACCCGCCGAAGATGCGCGAACTGGCGGAACGCATCAGTACGGTGTCGCAGGAATATGGCTTGCCGCTGGACCCTTCCCGGATGGTCGGTGATCTGTCGGCGGGGGAGCGGCAACGGGTGGAGATCATTCGCTGCCTGCTGCAAGACCCGAAACTCCTGATCATGGATGAGCCGACCAGCGTTCTGACGCCGCAGGAAGTGGATATCCTGTTCCAGACCCTGCGGCAGCTTTCCAGTGAGGGGACTGCAATTCTCTATATCAGCCACAAGTTGGAGGAGATCCGGGCGCTATGCGATGAGGCGACGATCCTGCGGCGGGGCAAGGTGGTTGGCACCTGCACCCCCCGCGATGTTTCAGCGCGGGAGATGGCGGAACTGATGGTGGGCGCGGTACTGACCCCGCCTGCGCGTGCTGCCAGCAAGGATTGGGGCGATGCGGAGGCGGCTTTGGAAGTGGCAGGGTTGTCGGTGGACAGCCCGATTCCCTTTGGCACCGCGTTGAAAGAGGTGTCTTTCACCGTGCAACGGGGGGAGGTTCTGGGCATTGCCGGTGTGGCGGGTAATGGGCAGGATGAATTGTTGCTGGCTTTGTCCGGCGAATTGCGCGCCCGTCCGGATATGGTGAAGAGTTTTGGCAAACCGCTGGGCGGCATGGGTCCGAATGAAAGGCGGGTCTTGGGCTTTGTTGCTGCCCCGGAAGATCGTCTGGGCCATGCCGCTGCCCCGGATATGAGCCTTGTGGAAAACGCGCTGCTGTCGGGCGCGGTGCGCAAGAAGCTGACGACGAATGGATTTATCGACTGGGGCGGGACCAAGGCCTGGGCCGAGGAGATTGTCGCGCAATATGATGTGCGCACCCCCGGTACATGGGTCGCGGCCCGTGCGCTTTCGGGTGGGAATTTGCAGAAATTCCTGATGGGGCGGGAGTTGAGCCAATCCCCCGAAGTGGTGATCATCAACCAGCCGACCTGGGGCGTCGATGCCGCAGCGGCGGCGTTCATCCGGCAGGAAATCCTGAACCGGGCGCAGGACGGTGCCGCGGTGGTGGTGATTTCGCAAGACCTTGATGATTTGCTGGAGGTTTCAGACCGGTTTGCCGCGTTGAATGAAGGGCGTCTGACGCCATCCGTCCCGACCGAAGGGCTGACGGTGGAGGAGATCGGCCTGATGATGGGCGGCGCGCACGGGATGGAGACGGCACATCATGGATAGGATTGTGATGAGCTTTGGAAAGTGGGTCATCTGGCCGATGCAGGCAGGTATTTGGACCAAGATGAAATCAGGCGCAGGCGAGAGGTTGGTATATGTTCATTCTTGAGAAACGGCCGTCGCCGTCACGGTTCTGGACCTGGTCGACGCCGGTTCTGGCGGTTGTATTGACAATGATTGCCGGGGGGGCGCTGTTTGCGATGCTGGGCAAAGACCCGTTCGTCGCCATCCGCACGATATTCTGGGATCCGGTGTTCGGTGAGTTTGCCTTTTACCTGCGCGGCCAGCTTTTGGTGAAAGCCGCGCCGCTGATCCTGA
>NZ_JAKDLJ010000218.1 GCF_030452865.1 Pseudorhodobacter sp. | reverse complement strand
ATATCCAGCGTCAACTGCGCCGGTGCGCGGATGGGCCGCGTGCCGGTATTGGTGACCTGAACCTCATAGGTGACCACCTCGGCAGCGCGGTCGTAACGGGTGTTCTGGAAGGTGAAGGCAACCTGCGCTGTCGCATCCTCCATCCGGCTGAAGGCAAAGGATTCGACTTCGCTCAGCGTCATGCCCCGCGACGACTGAATCCTGTCGCTGACGGTCACAAGGTAGTCGCCACGCTGAAGCGGCGCGAAGGAAAGCGTGACTTCGCGTGCTGTCGCATCATATTTGATTGCGGTAATCGGGATCAACCGACCGGTTCCTGCCGACAAGACGTAATTCGCCGGGTCAAGCACGGAGCCTGCACCACTGACCGCCATATCATCATCGAAACGCAGGCTGTAGCTGGCGACCGGCAGGGCGGTCACGGTGCCGTCCTTGAACGTGGTCGCGATGATTTTCGGCACATAGAGCGGACGCAGAACATCAAGGCCGCGGCCATGGGCAAGCACCACCCGCCCATCGGCCAGCGTGATGATATCTTCGGCGCGCGCCGAAGCGGCGGCGATGGTAACCACCTGATGCGACGCCATATCCAGCGCATAAATGCGCGAAATCCCGGCGCTGTTGCGCACCGAAGTCAGCAGCGCAAGCCCGGCAAATTCAGTCCCCGCAGCCCCGAAGGTCAGTGAATCCAGCGGCGCATCAAGTTGCGCAATCAGCTCCGCCTTGCCCTGCGCGTCAAAGCGCAGAACCTTGCCGCGATCCGGCCAGCTCGTTCCCCAAAGGGTGCCATCGGGCGCGACCGCGAGATCATCGACGCGGATATCGGAGAACGGCGAAAGTTGCCCGTTCGCGCGATTGAAAATCGCGATGCCATCCCCGGTGGAGACGTAAAGCAAACCGTCGCCCTTGACCGCAACCGCCTGTGTGATGCCGTCGCCATAGCGCCCGATGATATCGCCGCTGGCGGGGTCAAGCTCCAACAACTCCCCACCGCCAGAGGTTGCCCAGATCCGGCCCGCGCCGTCCTGTGCAAGCGAAAAGATCGGGGTGCCAAGCCGCGCCAACGGCTCATCCGCGCCAGTGCCGTCCTTCGCCACGCGGTAGAGCCAGCCACGATCCGGCCCGCCAGAGAACAGCACGGACCCATCCGCGAGGCCCAACAGTGCCAGCGCCCCGATACCGCCCTGACTGCCGGGCAAATCTTCTACCAGCGACTCAAATCCGAAGGGCGCGATGGAATTCGCAAATTCCCCCGCCCTCAGCACGGAAATCGACGCGGCTACGCCTTTTTGCGCCTGAATGAACAGTGCGTTGGCTGGTGCCTGCGCAACAGGATCGACCAGATCAAGCGGCGTGGCATCCGTGGTTGCGGTGACCAGCGTTCCACCCAGATCCACCACATCGCGGGGGATTGATCCGGTCCCGGTGCCAGCGGGAACGGCGCTGCGGTTGCCTGCATTGTCACGGGCGAGGACAAGGAATTTCACATCCGCACCTGCGGGTGCCGTCCACACAACCGCACCCGTCGTGTTATCACTCGCAATCAACCGGAAATCACCGCCATCGACCGATGCGTAGATGTTCGCGTCCCGCAGACCCGAGCCGTTGGCCGCGTCGACTGCACTCCACTCAATGCGGTAATCGCTGCCTTCGCCCAACCTTTTCGCGGTGAAGGTCGTGACGGGTGCCTTGCCATCAAGCCGGTAGCGATAAGGGGTGGTATCTTCGGGTGCCGCGATATCGGTCAGGATGCGCGCACTGGCGCTGATGTCCGCGCCCGAAATGGCATCGGGGTCAGCCGACGCCGTGAACTTCACCCCGCCGCTTTCGCCCGCCAACAGCAGCCCTTCTGGCCCCGCCGTATCCAGCAATTCGCCGGTTTTCGGGTCAATTGCCTGCACAAGCCAGGTTGCGGTCCGGCTTTCGATATCCATCCCTGCCGAAAACCGCAGGATGAATCCGCGCGACGCGCTGAGATCGAGATCCTGTTGCCAGACCATGCGCCCCGCTGGCACTTTCAGCGACAGATCGCCCAGCGTCAGCCCGCCAAGGCGGAAGCTGCGGGCATCAAGCGAAGGGTCGAGCGTGGTGACAATGCGCAATTCCCGCAGAGGGCGGGCGGCGTCGGCATCCACCGAGAAGCCCACCTCATGCGGCAAGGCATAGCCTGCCGGGACCCAGTTCCCCTGCCCGACGCCGACAGGCCCGCGCATCCAGCCAGTGCCCTCACCCGCAGGCACCCCGGCGATATCGCGGAAACGGTCCAGATCCAGCGCCACGAGTTCGCTGGTCGTGCCGTCAGAGCCGAAATCCGGCAGCTCCACCGCGCCCAGACCCAACCATGGCGCATAGATGTTGAACGCCGTGAATGTCGTGGCCCGTGCCAGCCCCAGATCGTAGGAGGCGGCATCAGGCAATTGCGGCACCGGAACCGCATAGGGGATTCCGTTCGGCGGATTGCGCATGTCATAGCGGGCAATCGGCGCCTTGTCCGTGATGGCGCTGCCATACCATTTGCGCACCTGAGCGTAGAAATCGACCAGATTGCCCGTGCTGCGGAGGTCCGCGCCCGCGTTGCCCAGCAGCAACCCTTGTGACAATTGCGCAACCAGTGACGTGACGCGGGTAGCCTCAAACGCCGGGGGGGCGTCTGCCTCCGCGCGCAAAAGGCCCGCAGTGGTCAAAGCGGCAAGGAAACCATCGGCCCAGACCCCGGCATCGGCGGCAAGGGTTTGCAGGCTGGCGGCGGCGGCGGGATCGGCGAGCACGGCAAGACGCAGGGTTTCGGCATCGGCCTTTTGGCGCGCGATGAATTCATCCCGCGTCATCGGGGTCGCGGCGGCGACCACGTTGAACTGGAACGGCAGATACCAAGGCAGATCACCCGAAACCACTTCCATCGAGGGGTCGGTGAAAATTTCGTAGATCAACGCATCCACCGCTTCCAGCGCCGGAATGCCGCCTGCCAACCCGTCCCGTGCAGCAAGGGCGGGATCGCGGTTGTAGAGGAAGGTTTTGATCCCTTCGAAATCGCGATTGATCAGGGCGTCCAGCCCCGGATAGGTCTGCACAGCAAAGGTCATCTGCGCCTGACCGGTCGCAGCCAGATCGTAGGCATATCCCGGTGCCAGCAATTGCCCACCGAGGTTCAGCGTCGACTGCGCCCCTGTCAGCCCGGCTGCGGGCGCGTCGGACCCATCGCCGAGGTTGGTTGCAAATTGCAAGAAGGGCAGGCCGTAGGCCATGTCATTGACGCCCATTTCGGGCGCGCCAAAGGTGAAATAGACGTAAGGCGTGTCAACATTGGTCAGGCTGTCGACGACAACATTGTAGAGCCCGGCCTCCCCCGCCGGAACCACGCGCGGGCCGCCAAGGCCGACGGTCACATCCCGTTCCACGGCGCGTTCGACAAGGTAGCGATACGGCAGAATCGCCTGTTGCCCGTCGCCATTGGTGACGATCACATCGTAAAGCCCATGCGGCGCGTCTTGCAGGTCAAACACTGCGATCAGCTTGGTCGCATCCACGCGGCGCACCGAAACCGGTAGATATTCTGCCACGCCGGGGCGCGAAAGTTTGGCAATCGCGCCTTCGCTGATCGCTGCGCCCTGGATCACCATGGTCACGAACCGGGCGGAACCGCCCTGATCCGGGGTCACGTCGATCACCTGGAATGGCAACAACTCCGCCTTGAGCGTATGGGCAACCGGGGTCGCATCCTTGCCGCCGAAGCTGCGCACCAGAATATAATAGACGCCCGGCTTGGTGGTGGAGATCACCGCCTCCTGCACCTGCCCGAAAATGGATTTTTGTGCGGCGTCGAAATCCGCCTGGCTTGGTGGCGTGTCCCATTTCACGAAAATCTCGTTCGGCACTTGCGGGTCGCCCCCGGCAAGCGAGACGCGCAGGGTTTGACCTGCCGGAACCTCCACCCGGTAAAGCCGCTCCGAACTTCCGGCCAGCATCGTGGTCACCGGCACATCCAACGTCAGGCGCGGGCTTTGAATGGTCAGCGGAGCCGCTGCGGCCAGGGTATTGTTCGCCTCGTCCGAGCCTTCGTTAACTGTATTGCGGGCGTCGGTGCGCACGATCACGCGCCATGTGCCATCGGCAACCACCGGCAATTCCGCTGTCAATGCGCCATCGTAGCTTTGCCCCGCCGCCAGCCCACCGGTCCGGGTAAAATGCCCAAGGAAAATGTCGCCGATATCCCAATCGCCGTCCTTCGAAAGCCAGACCGCATCGACCCACGACCCTTGCGCCGCCTCTGCGCTTTGGTTCGTAACGGTCCATGTCACCTCTACCGTATCACCGGGCGCAGAGCCGCCGCTGACTTCGACATCGCTTGGCAGCAAGTCCGAAGGCGGAACCTGATCAATCAGCAACGGCTGCGCCGAGGAACGGATATTTTCCTCTGCCCCATCCTCGAACACCGCGCCGGAATAACTGTTGCCCAGCGGATCGGCGACGACAAAGACATACCACGAGCCGGAAAGCCCTTTGGGCAACCGCGCCGACAGCGAAACCGCGCGCGACGCGCCTGCATCCAAGCCGGTCATGTGGTCATGGAAACCAAGGTAGAAATCGCTGCGTGTGTCGAGCGAGGCATCGCGCGACAGATAGATCAGGTCACGCCAGCCACCCCCGGTCGGAATCGCGCCGCTATTGGTGACTTCCCACGTCAGGTTGAGGGTTTGGCCGTTGATCGCCCGCTGTGGGATCTCCAGCGCCGAGATCACCAGATCGGCAGTTATCGCCGCTGTGACCGCAATCGTGCCGCTGGTGCTGTTATTGCCCTCGCCCTTGAATTCCTTGACTGCATCCGAGGCAGCGGAAAGCCCGGCCAAGCCGGGCCGAATGGTGGAAACCTGATAGGTTCCGCCTTTGCCAAAGGTGGAATCTGTTTCGATATAGACAGTGTAATTGCCCGAAATCCCTTGCGGCAAGGTGACGTTGAGCGCGGCATCATAGCCTTCGCCAATGCCGAGCGTACCTTCATGGCGCAACTCACCCAGCAGGAAATCCTGCCCGTCGAGGGAGCCATCGAGCGACAGGAACACCCGGTCCACCCAATTTGAGACCCGTGTTTCGCGGCTGCCGCTGTTGGTCACACGCCATTGCAATGCCAGCGGGCCGCCACTGGTCGCGGTTGCGGGGATCGTCCGGGAGGTAATGCGCAGATCAGGTTCCGCATAGGTGATATCAACCGCGCCGCGGCCGAAATTCCCGGTCGGGTCATCCTCTGTTTCAAACACGGAACTGCCATAGAAGTCGCGGGCATTGCCTGCGTTACCGGCATCGCTTTCGCCATGTGGCAGATGGCCGAGCCGGTCCACATCGGTCGCGACATGGATGTAATATGCGCCCTCGGTGCCGGGTGGCAGCGTGAAGTCGAGGCTTTGGCTATAGCTTTCACCGGCACCAAGCCCCGCGCCCGCGTCATGCACAACCTCGCCCAGATAGGTCGCGCGCCGACGGTCCAGCACCGGATCTTTCGACAACCAGACGGAATCCGCCCAATAGCGGGTTCCATCCCAGACAGCGCCTCCCTTGTTCTGCACGGTAAAGCTGATGCGCAACGGCTCCCCCGAGGTGGCACCCGTCGCCGCCGTAACCGAAACCACGCGCAAATCGGCGGGGATATTGGTGACCGTTCCCATCCCCGAGGCAAGGTTGTTCTGCTCATCGGCCTCTGCTACGGCCTGATAGCCGCGCACCGCCGCATCGGTGATAACATGCACATAAAGCCCCGCAGCCGACGGAGGCAGATCGAATTGCGCTGAACCGCGATAGCTTTCGCCTGCCGCCAATGCTGCTTCGCGCCGCACATCCCCCAGAAGCCAGAGCTTTTCGCCCACCGCGCCAAACGTCGCCTTGTCCGACAGATACACCCGGTCGACCCAGCCGTTCGCGGCGGCCGCCTCCACCAGTCCGGCGTTTGTCACCGTCCAGTTCACCACCAGCGGGTCACCCCCGGCGATGACCGGGCCCGCAGTTTGCACGGCTGAAACAACCAGATCGGGCCGCACCGGGGTATAGCCCAGAATGTCGATTGCGCGGCCCTTGTAGTTGTTGCTGTCAATCTCGTTCGGATCATCCGGATTGACGTTGATTGCGAGACTGTCCTCTGCCACCACATCATAGCTGTCGGACCATGGGGTGATGTAATACCGACCCGAAGGCAGGTCTGCCGGGATGGTGACGCGCACCACCATCTCATAGCTTTCGCCAACGGCCAG
>NZ_JAKDLJ010000217.1 GCF_030452865.1 Pseudorhodobacter sp. | reverse complement strand
CTTGCAATCGGGTTTGCAGCGCGGTATGGGCTGCGGCACTTCACAGGTGGGGCTTGGGCCTTGCGGGGAGAAATCCCGTAATGTCCGCCGGTTGGAACGCAAGTTCTGAAGACGGCCCTGCCGAGGATCAAACCGGAAAAGGATAAGGCATGGCTCTTCCTGAGTTCACCATGCGTCAGTTGTTGGAAGCTGGCGTACACTACGGTCACCAGACCGCACGTTGGAACCCGAAGATGGGTGAATACATCTATGGCGACCGCAACGGCATTCACATTCTCGACCTGACCCAGACGGTTCCGATGTTGGACCAGGCGCTCAAGGTTGTGCGCGACACGGTTGCCAAGGGCGGCCGGATCTTGTTCGTCGGCACCAAGCGTCAGGCGCAAAAGGCTGTCGCCGAGGCCGCCGAGAAATCCGCACAGTTTTACATGAACCACCGCTGGCTTGGTGGTACGCTGACCAACTGGAAAACCGTTTCCCAGTCGATCCAGCGCCTCAAGCAGTTTGACGAGCTTTTGGCCAACGGTGCAGAAGGCCTGACCAAGAAAGAGCGTCTGAACATGGAGCGCGAGCAGGGCAAACTGCAAGCCTCGCTTGGTGGTATCCGTGAGATGGGCGGCACCCCGGACCTGATCTTCATCATTGATGTGGGCAAGGAAGACCTCGCCATTCTGGAAGCCAAGAAATTGGGGATTCCGGTTGTGGCGGTTGTGGATACCAACTGCTCCCCCAAGGGTGTTGATTATGTGATCCCCGGCAATGACGACGCGGCCCGCGCGATTGCGCTCTATTGTGACCTGATTTCGCGCGCTGCGTTGGACGGCATGTCTGCGCAAATGGGCGCTGCCGGTATCGACCTTGGTGCGTTGGAAGATGCGCCAGTGGAAGACGCTGTCGCCGAGGCATAAGCCTTGCAAAAGACCTGGTGGGGGAAAAGCCCCGCCGGGATATCCGCATGATATGAGGAGAGCCACCATGGCGATAACCGCACAAATGGTGAAAGAACTGCGTGAAATGTCCGGCGCGGGCATGATGGACGCGAAAAAGGCACTGACCGAAGTGGAAGGCGACATGGAAGCCGCCATCGACTGGCTGCGCACCAAGGGTCTTGCGAAAGCTGCCAAGAAAGCCGACCGCATCGCCGCCGAGGGACTTGTGGGCGTTGCGGTGCAAGGCGGCAAAGGGGTTGCTGTTGAAGTAAACTCCGAAACCGATTTCGTCGGGAAAAACGCCGATTTCCAGAAGCTGGTTTCCGGCATCACCCAAGCAGCGCTTGGCGTGGCTTCGGTTGAAGAACTGGCTGCTGCTCCGATGGATGGAAAATCAGTGCATGACACCGTGACCGCTGCTGTAGCCGTGATTGGTGAAAAGCTTTCACTGCGCCGGATGGCGGTGGTCGAGGGCGATTGCGTGGCCACCTATGTCCATAATGCCGCGGCCGATGGTATGGGCAAAATCGGCGTATTGGTTGCGGTCAAAGGCACCGACAACGGCATTGCCAAGCAGATCGCGATGCATATTGCCGCGACCTCACCACTGGCGCTGTCCGAAGCCGATCTTGATCCGGCAATGGTGGAGCGGGAGCGCTCTGTTCAAATTCAAAAGGCGATGGAGGAAAACGAAGCCTCTGCCAAGCCGAAGCCCGCTTCGGTGATTGAGAACAACATCATCCCCGGTCGGATGAAGAAGTTTCTCGAGGAGAACACGCTGATGGGGCAGAAATTCGTGATGAACCCCGATATCACCGTGGCGCAAGCCGCGAAGGATGCGGGCGTGGAAGTCACCGGGTTTGTGCGTATGGCCGTCGGTGAAGGTATTGAGAAAAAGGAAGAAGATTTCGCTGCTGAAGTGGCGAAAACCTTGGCGGGTTGATCTTTTCAGACCTGAAATCGCAAAGTGTTGCAGAGCGGTCCGGGCTTTCCGGGCCGTTTTTTTTGTGATCACTTTGGGAGGTTTGCAGGTGGAACCATCGAAATTGCGATGATTGCCACCTGCGGGGCGCTTCGTCGGCAAATGCCGCCACTCACGAAGCGTGCCTTAAGGTGATGGATTTGGCGCGGCAGGTATAGTCCGGAAAACCATACCTTTTCGACCGGACAAGCAATTCGGTGCCCGAAAATGAAGTCAATCCAGCTTGTTGCGCGTGAAAATGGTGTGGGCCAGCGTCGCTCTTGCAACCGCCTGTGCCGTTGTTCCGACGTTCAGCGCCTCACGCGCAAGCCGCAGGTGTTTTTCCACCGTCGCGGATGAAACCCCCATCAGCACCGCGATATCCTGCATTGTCTTGCCATCGGCCACCCATTCCAGCGCCTCTCGCTGCCGCTTAGTCAGGCTGATGACCGGCGAAAGCGGCAGGCTGGCGATTTTCAGATGCATCATATGGGTAAGCGCAGTGATTTCGCTTTCATGCGCCCGCCAAAGCCTGTCGACCTCCGCATGGGGTGTCGTGATGTGCGCAAACAGGCCAATGGCACCCTTGATGCGATGGCAGGTTTCGGCAAAGCGGATGCCAACCCCGGCACCGAGCCCCAGATGTGTCGACTGTTTCAGTGCTGCGATTTCGGTGGCGGAAAGTTGGTCTGCGCGCCGCGCCACGTCGATCCAGCCCCATGTGCAAGCCCCGGTGTTTTCCAACATCCAACGATACATCGGATTGGCGGCAAATTCTGCGCTGCGCAGATAGGATTGCAACCTGTCATCCATTCCGGCAGCAAAATGAAATGCATCCGCTGGTTCACCGCTGGCCTGTTCAAACCGGAACCGCGTCAGGCCATAGAAACAGCGTGGAAAGCCCATCTTTGCAAGATGAAGTGCGAAATGCTGCCAGACCGTGGCGGCGTTTTCCGCTTGTCCCATTGCGGCAAGTGTTGTCAATGCCACCGGCGGTGCCCGAAATTCAGATCGCCGCCAAGGATCAGGGCAGGGCGCGCGCGCCGCCCCACAGGATCACAGCTTGATGTCATAAGTCGTCCATCTGGTCTTTTCCGCCAGTCGATCATAGACCACGCGGGCGCGATAATTGTCCTCCGCGGTGATCCAGCGAATGACAGTCCAGCCCTGTGCCTTGCCGTGGTCGCGCACCGCATTGATCAGCGCGTCGGCAACCTGCTGGCCACGCGCCTCCGGCGAGACGAACAGATCGTCGAGAAATCCACCAATGGAGGCAGAAAGCGGCCGCGCGAAAGCGCGGAAATGCGCCAGGCCCAGAAGCCTGCCATCCATTTCCGCCACCAAACCCTTGACGGGTGATGCGTTATCCATCAGCCACGACCAAACGGTATCGCGCATCGCTTCAGTCTGCGAAGTTTTGTAAAACGTCGCATAACCTTGATACAACTTATCCCATTCGGCGCGATCGTCTGGCCGCGGAGGGCGGATTTCTTTTGGCAAAGTCAAATCCTTTGTCTGTTGCTATCTCTCATCAAGGGAACCTAGTCCGTCAGGTAAATCAAGAGATTTCGACATGGCGATATATTACATAATATTGATTATCGGATGAATGGAAGCGGAAAGCATTCACCTCCGCCCGTGTCGCGGAGTCCCTCTTATTGAGCCTGTCCCGCAGCCCAGCCGGATGACCAGGCCCATTGAAAATTATAACCGCCAAGCCAGCCAGTTACGTCAACAACCTCACCCACGAAATAAAGCCCCGGAACGGCTTTCGCCTCCATCGTGCGAGCGTCGAGCGCATCGGTGTCCACGCCCCCCAGCGTCACCTCGGCGGTGCGATAGCCTTCGGTGCCGACCGGTCGCATCTGCCAATCGTGGACAAGTCGCGCAAGATGGTCCAGCGCGGCGTTGGATTGATCGGCAAGATTGCCGCGCAACTCGCTGATCTCCTCCAGATACCGCGCGAGGCGTTCAGGCAGGACCCGCGCCAGAGCCGTCCGCAAGGCGATCCGACCGTTCTGGCCGCGCTGCTGGCGCAAAACCGCTGCCGTATCCAGGCCGTTGCACAGGTTCACCGAAATCGGCTGCCCTTCGCGCCAATAGCTGGAGATTTGCAGCACCGCCGGGCCGGAAAGCCCGCGGTGGGTGAACAAAAGCGCCTCATCAAAACGCGTGCTGCCGACAGCGACCGATCCTGTCACCGCAATGCCTGCAAGCGGCTTGATCGGCGCAAGCTCTTGTTCGGCAAAGGTTAACGGAACCAGACCTGGCCGGGTTTCCACCACAGCCAAGCCGAATTGCTCCGCGATTTTGTAGCCAAGGCTGCTCGCACCCATCTTCGGAATGGATTTGCCTCCGCAGGCAACCACGATTTTTTTCGCTTGAACCGGGCCACGAGAGGTTGCGATGGTAAAGCCTCCCTCTCCCCGATATATTTCGGATATTTCGGTGTTAAGCCAAAGAGTTACACCACAATCCTCAAGGTCTTTGCGAAGCATGTCGATGATCTGCTTGGCGGAGCCATCGCAAAACAACTGCCCCAGGGTCTTTTCGTGCCAGCCAATCCCCGCCGCATCGACCCGTGCGATGAAATCCCATTGGCTGAAGCGTTTCAGCGCCGAAAGCGCAAAGCGCGGGTTGCGCGAGAGATAACATTCGGCGCGGATACCGAGATTGGTGAAATTGCAGCGCCCGCCTCCCGAGATGCGAATCTTTTCTCCGGGACTGGCAGCGGCTTCGATCAACAAGACCCGACGCCCCCGTCTTCCGGCTTCCGCCGCGCAGAGCATACCTGCCGCCCCTGCCCCGATGATCGCTGAATCTACTTGCATTCCTTCCCTGTTAAGGCCCATTCACCGGCGCTGCAACCACGCGCTTTGAGTACCGGACCCAGGGGCAGATTTTTCATGCAAACCCTCTTGCAGCCCGCGCTACCCTTCGCTAAACACCGCCACAGTTGGGGCGTGGCCAAGTGGTAAGGCATCGGTTTTTGGTACCGTGTACCGTAGGTTCGAATCCTACCGCCCCAGCCAGATACTCCGTGAGTACCGACACGCCTTGCCAGAGGTTGAACGTACGCCAATCCAGAATTTTCCATGCCCTTTCGCACAAGCCGATGCCCCGAACACGGGCCCGGTTTTGACGATTGGCGGCTCGATGAGAGGGAATTGGGTGTTGTTGCGCACGCCGGGCTGCACGCCGGCAAGGCTCCTCCTATGGTCACGCGCCTTGCCACGGTTCTGTTCAGGGCATCAGCGCATCTCAAGCAGTCGCACAATCCCGCACAGTGACCGCAAAGCCGCGTTGGTCCTGCCTGCGCTCAGTTCATTGACCGGTTGCCACATGCCGAGGTTTTGATCCGTCATTCCGTTTTAGCGTATTTTGCGCCGACCACGCGTAAATATCCCTAGGCAGATTCCTGAAAACCTGCCAAGGATTTTTCCGGAGCGCGCCGTTTTTGAGCCGCAGGAAAGTTTTGTTTAGCCAGGAGAAAGTTCATGCCGATTGGTTCCCTTACGCCACCGCTGATGTCGATTTCATGGGGTGGTCTGCGCCTCCCGGACAATGATGTCGGCGTCTATTTCGCGACGGCCGGCGAAAAATTCGGTGAATACACCTCCGAAGGCTTTAACGCCTATGTGGAGGCGCGCTTTCTCGATGCACTCAGCACGATTTCCGCAGTGGCGAACGTCAGTTTTACCGTAACGACCACCGCCGCGGACGCCGAATTCAAGATGGTGCTTGACGACGACGAGTTCAACAGTATCGAAACCGATGGCCAGATGAACCCGCCGGGTGAAGCGCAGGCCGGCGTTGGTGAGTTCAATGCCCTGGCAGGCAATTACAGCCCCGGTGGTACGTTGGAGCGTGGCGGCAGCACTTTTCTGGTACTGGTACACGAGTTCTTGCACGGCATGGGGCTGGCACATCCCCATGACGATGGCGGCGGTTCGACAATCATGGCCGGGGTTACGGCCGACACCGGCGATCTTGGGGATTTCAATCTGAATCAGGGTGTTTATACCGTCATGTCCTATAACGACGGCTACCACTCCGGCCTTCCAGGAAGCACGCTTGATGAAAACGGTTTGTTCGGCGGCACCCTGGGGCCGTCTGCGCTCGACATTGGTGTGTTACAATCGCTCTATGGGGCCAACACCTCCACGAATGCCGGAAACAATGTCTATCTGATGCCTGAGGCCAATGTCGCAGGCACGGGTTGGCTGACGATCTGGGATACCGCTGGACAAGATGAGATCCGCTACAACGGCAGTGGCGACAGCACCATTGATCTGCGCGCGGCGACCCTGAATCAGGCAGAGGGCGGCGGCGGTTGGATATCGGAGGCAGCGGGCATC
>NZ_JAKDLJ010000216.1 GCF_030452865.1 Pseudorhodobacter sp. | reverse complement strand
GAAATCCGCTCATCCGGGTATCCGCGCCGATGTTTTTGACGTGCTGGGGGTGGAAAATTCGGTGCGCAGCCGTATGTCTTACGGCGGGACCGCACCCGATCAGGTGCGCGCGCAAATCGCCCGTTGGAAAGACCTGCTGCAATGAAACCCCTTGTGCTGTTGCTCGCCACACTCTCCACCTCGGCCTGTGATTTCACCGCTCTGGATGGGGCGGAGCCGGTGGTGACGGGGTTGGGGCGCACAGAAACCTCCGTCACACCGTTTCGGAAATAGGGAAAGCATCATATGGCAAAACCCATGACGGTTATCGCCGCTTCGATCCTCGCCCTGCTCACCGGATGTTCTGAGCCGGGCCTTTATGCCGGGGTTGGCATCGGGCCCAATGGCGTCACGGTCCGTCCGGTAGCAACCGCGCGGGTCGGTGGCGCGCATGTCTCCATCAGTCCCTGACTTGCACGTGTCGTGAATCCGGAAAGCTCTGAAATGCCCAAATTCCTTGCCTTGCTGTGCCTGTTTCTCGCCGCCTGCGGCGCGGATGGTCCGCCGAAATACTCCGATGCCAAAGCCCCGACACATGGCGTCACACTGTCCGGCGATGCGCGCGGCGGCGTGGTGATCAAGTGATCTCCCCCTTGCGCATGGCCTATCTGGCGCTGGCAGTTTGGGGTGCGCTACATCCGACGTATTTTTTCATCCGTTATATGGTTGAGACCGGCAGTGGATTGTCTGGCTTGTTGGATGCGTGGTTTACCAATGCGTCCACCACCGGCTTGGCCTGGGATATGACAATTACCGCCATTGCACTGACGGTTTGGGTCCTGGCTGAAACCTTCACCCGCAAGAACTGGTTGGCGCTGATCGCCATTCCCGCGATCTTTGGCATCGGCGTCTCCTGCGGCTTGCCGCTCTATCTTTTCTTGCGCACACGCCCGGTGATCTGATGCACAAAACCTGCCCGCTTGGCGTGGCCGGGGGTAACATGCTAAGGGGCGGGGAAGGCCAAGACAGCGGGGACAGACATGGACCATTTCATCTATAAAAACGGCAGTCTCCATGCCGAGGACGTGGCACTTTCCGATATTGCATCGCAGGTGGGAACGCCGTTTTACTGCTATTCGACCGCAACCCTTACCCGGCATTACCAGCTTTTCACCGAAGCTCTTTCGCCGCTGCCGCATCTGGTCTGCTTCGCAATCAAATCGCTGTCAAACCTCGCTGTTTTGAAAACGCTGGCTGATGTGGGCGCGGGCATGGATGTTGTCTCCGCCGGCGAATACATGCGCGCCAAAGCCGCTGGCGTTCCGGGGGATCGCATCGTGTTTTCGGGCGTCGGCAAGACGCGCGACGAAATGCGTCTCGCGCTGATCGGCGGCATACGTCAATTCAACGTAGAATCGGAACCCGAGCTGCGCGCACTGTCGCAGGTTGCCAGCAGTCTTGGCCTCACCGCACCCATCACGATTCGAGTCAACCCGGATGTTGACGCCAAGACGCATGAGAAAATCTCCACCGGAAAAAAGGGTGACAAATTCGGGATTCCGATTTCGCGCGCCCGCGAGGTTTACGCGGAAGCCGCCCGCCTGCCGGGGTTGGACGTGATCGGGATTGATGTGCATATCGGCAGCCAGTTGACCTCGCTGGAACCGTTTGAAGCGGCCTATCTGAAAGTTGCCGATCTGACTCACACCCTGCGCGCCGATGGCCACAATATCCGGCGGCTGGACCTCGGCGGCGGTTTGGGCATCCCCTACACCCGCGACAATACCGCCCCCCCCCTGCCGATGGATTACGGCGCGATGGTCAAGCGCACGGTCGGCGATCTGGGCTGCGAGATCGAGATTGAACCCGGCCGCCTGATTTCCGGCAATGCGGGCGTGCTTGTGGCGCAGGTGATCTATGTGAAACACGGTGAGGACAGAGATTTCCTGATCCTCGATGCCGCGATGAATGACCTGATCCGCCCGGCAATGTATGGCGCACATCATGACATCATTCCGGTGGTGGAACCGGAAGCCGGGGCGGAGCAACAGCCCTATGATATCGTTGGTCCGATTTGCGAATCCGGCGATACCTTTGCCAAAGCCCGCAACATGCCGAAACTTGCCGAAGGGGATATGGTCGCCTTCCGTTCGGCCGGGGCTTATGGTGCGGTGATGTCATCGGAATACAACTCCCGCCCGCTGGTGCCAGAGGTTCTGGTCAAGGGTGATCACTTTGCGGTCATCCGTGCAAGGCCGAGCTTTGACGAAATGCTTTCCCGCGATACGATACCGGAATGGCTGTGAACCGCTGCGGCTCGAAAGAAGGTAAATGACGCAAACGCTTGGCGAGAAAGTCGCGACCCAACTGAAACGGCAGATATGGCTGACGCAGGTTGGGCTATGGGCCGAACGGCTGGCGCGATGCTTTTGGCCGCTGTGGACGGTTTTGCTTGTTACCTTCGCCGTCCTGATCTTTGGCTTGCAGGATTTCGTACCGCTTTGGGCGGTCTGGTCTGGGTTGGCCTTTGCTGTCTTTGCATCCCTCGCCGCCCTTTGGACCGGCTGGCGCAAATTCGCCAAACCGACGCGGGCAGAGGCTTTGGCCCGGCTCGACGCCGCCCTGCCCGGTCGCCCGATTGCTACATTGTCCGACAGCCAGGCCATTGGCGCGAATGATCCGGCCTCCCAAGCAGTTTGGGCCGCGCATCAAGCCCGAATGGCCCGCGCAGCAGAACAAGCCCGCGCCGTCGCCCCCGATTTGCGCCTGTCGCGCCGAGACCCTTACGGGTTGCGATATATCGCGCTGACCGGTTTTGTCGTGGCCTTGCTGTTCGGCTCCCTTTGGCGTGTCGCCTCCATTTCCGATATTGCGCAGAATAACGGTCAGGCGCTTGCCAATGGCCCGAGTTGGGAAGGCTGGGTGCAGCCGCCGCCCTATACCGGCAAGCCATCGCTTTACCTCAACGATATCGACCGCGCGGGATTTGAGGTGCCGGTCGGCAGCCGGGTGCAGTTGCGCTTTTACGGTGAAGTCGGCAAGCTATCACTCGCCGAAACCGTTTCTGGCCGCGCCGATGCCGGTGACGTGACCGCCCCCACGCAGGATTTCGACATCAAGCAAAGCGGGGAACTGGCGATTGACGGGCCAAATGGCGCCAAGTGGAACATCACGATTTTGCAGGATGCGCCCCCGACGATCAGCACCAAGGGCGATCTGACGCGCGAAGCCGATGGCCGCCTGAAACTGCCGTTCACCGCCAAGGATGATTTTGGTGTGACCAGCGGCAAGGCGGTGATCACGCTTGATTTGCCCGAGGTCGACCGCCGCTACGGACTGGCAGCGGAACCGGAACAGACGGCACCGGTGACGCTTGATTTGCCATTGCCGATCACCGGACAGCGCAGGGATTTCAGTGAAATTCTGGTCGATGACCTGTCAAAACACCCTTATGCCAACCTGCCGGTGACAATCACGCTGTCAGCCAGTGACGCAACCGGGCAGAGTGGTTTTGCGCCACCGATGAAAGTGATCCTGCCCGGCAAGCGTTTCTTTGACCCACTTGCGGCGGCAGTGATCGAAATGCGGCGTGATCTGCTGTGGTCGCGCACAAATGCGCCCCGCGCGGTCGAGATTTTCAAGGCAATCACCAACCGACCCGAAGATCTGATCCGCAATGAAAAGGCCTATCTGCGCCTGCGCGTCGCGCTCCGGCGGCTGGAGGCGAACGCGGATGGCCTGACGGTTGAAGTTCGCGATGAGCTTGCTGATGCGTTTTGGGATATCGCTTTGCTGATTGAGCAGGGCGATCTGCAATCGGCCCGCGAACGGCTGCAACGCGCGCAGGACCGCTTGGATGAGGCAATCCGCAACGGTGCCGACCCTGATGAGATTGACAAGCTGATGCAGGAACTGCGTCAGGCGATGGATGATTACATGCGGATGTTGGCCGAAGAGGCGCAGCGCAACCCCGACAGTGCGGCGGCGGATGAACAAAACAGCATGGAAATCACCGGCGACCAGTTGCAGGAGATGATGGACAAGCTGCAAAAGCTTTTGGAAGAAGGCAAGATGGACGAAGCCGCCGACCTGATGGAAATGTTGCGCAAGTTGATGGAAAACATGCAGGTCACGCAAGGGGAAGGCGGCAAAGGCGGCCCCGGCCAGCAGGCGATGAAGAACCTCGGCGACACGCTGCGCGACCAGCAAGACCTGTCGGATGACAGCTTTTCCGAAATGCAGAACCCGGAAGGGCAAGGTGACCAGGACGGCCAGCAGGGTGAGCAGCAGGGCCAGAACGGCGAACAGGGTCAGGATGGTCAGCAACCCGGTGAGCAAGGCCAGCAACCGGGCCAGAACGGCCAGCAGGGCCAAGGCGATCAAGGCACAGAACAGGGTCAGAACGGTCAAAGCCAGCAAGGTGTCGGCAAGGATGGTCAGGGGCAAGGCAAGGGTCTGTCAGAACGTCAGGGGGATTTGCGCAACCGACTGGGAAAGCTGAACGGTGGCATGTTGCCCGGCGCGGGTTCTGAACAGGGCGAAGCCGGACGAAAATCACTGGATGAGGCAGGCCGCGCGATGGAGGATGCCGAACGTGCGCTGCGGGATGGCGACATGCCGGGCGCGCTCGACAGTCAGGCCGATGCCATGCGGGCGATGCGTGAAGGTATGCGCGCGCTCAATGAGGCATTGGCGCAGGAGCGCCGCGAAAATGGGCCGGGCAACAGCCAGGGCGAAGCAGTCGGCCGGGATGATCCGAATTCCGCGCGTGATCCCTTGGGCCGGGAACCCGGTGACGGCGCGCGCATCGGATCGGACCGCAATTTGTTGCAGGGTGAGGATGTCTATCGCCGCGCTCAGGATTTGTTGGATGAAATCCGTAAACGGCAAGGTGACCAATCGCGCCCGGACGCGGAGCGCGACTACTTGAAACGGTTGCTGGATCTGTATTGATGCGACTTAACTCTTTGCCAAAACAGATGAATCTCTGGCGCTGGCAACAAAGCGCCTGAACCGCATTGCACGCCACTATCCCGAACTGCGGTCGAAACACCTTAGGGCCGACTCGGCTCGCAGATCTCACTTCCTCGGTCCCGACGGCAATGCGGCGCTTGGTCAGCACAGCGCGTTCATGCGTTGCAGTCGAAGGCAATTCAGCACGTTCGAGGTTTGCCCCCTGCACCAACCCCAAAATCAGCTTTCGGGTTTGCCTGTCAGGTTTTGCAACGCTGAAATCGCGCTCCGCATCGCACCGTCCAGCCAGACCCTGCCGTTGTTCACGCCGGATACATAACTATCCATCGCGCCTTTTGTGGCCGGAAATTGCTGCGTGATTTTTGGCGCGGCAAGATAGGCCGCAATCAGCACGACAGCGACCAGAAGCATCAGCGAGAACCCGCTGCGGAACCCGTTTCTCTGCGCCTTCGGCTGCATGGCATCCTGCGCCATGATCACTGCATCACCGCTGCGGTCTTCGGTACTGGCGCGCAGAGTTGAATTGATTTCCTCTATATCCGGCAACAGATCGCGCCGCGCAGTCGGGCGCTCCGTGACTTCGGGTTCCGGCTCTGCCACATCACCGCGCAAACGCGCCAGACGGTCCCGCACCGCTTTAACGGTATTTCCCGCCCCTCGGGTTTCTTCAAGCCCGAGATCGGGCTGCGATTCGAGCGGACGCGGGGTTTCAGACCGGCGCGCGGCGGTTTCGCGCTCCGCCTCCTCACGCAGGACGGCAAGCAGGTTTTCGTCCAACCCACGGCGCGGAGGGCCGGGCTGCGGCACCGCCTCGGGCGTCGGCTCTTCTGGCGGCGGCGGTGATGCGGGTGGTACTGTCGCTTGTTGAAGCGTGGGTTCTTTTGGACGGAATTTGGGTGTATCAGATGCGGGCGGCGGCGCGTTGGCCACAGCCTCCGACGCATCAACTGGCGGTGCAGGCTGTGGGATGACCGGCGCAGGCCGGGCGACCGATGCCGTCTGTTCCCGCTGCGGGGGCGCAGATTGCGCCGCAGTTTGCGCAGGGGCGGCGGTCGGTTTTGCAACCACGCCACCCATCACGGAACCGAACAGAGCGTCCTCTGCTTCTTGCTCTGCTTCCTGATCGGGCGGCATCTGAAACCACGCGTGCCCGCAGTTGGAACATTGGACATCGCGACCAGCCTCGGGGATCGCCGCATCATCCACTTCATATTGCGCGTCGCAATTCGGGCATATCAGCCGCATTTGCTTGTTCTCCGCCCCAATTTATCGGTTCGCAACCAACTTCTACTCGTG
>NZ_JAKDLJ010000215.1 GCF_030452865.1 Pseudorhodobacter sp. | reverse complement strand
GGCCGAGGCTTCAATTCCGCTGGCCCCGATGGGCCGAGTAAGCATGTCAGGCAACATTGTCTGTTCTTTCCTTGTTATTCAGCACGTTGAGCGCCGTTTCTTCATCCATCATCAAGGCGGTAAGATACCCGCCGTTCAGCGTGGCCCGGATTGGCCGGGTTTTTTTCACGCCCGAGGCGACACCGATGACGCTGCCACAATCGGCCAAATCCGCAGGCCTTAACGCAACCAGCCGGTCATTCAGCGGATAGTCGACAATCGCGCCGTCATCACGCACCAGATGGGCCAGCAGTTCTGCGACAACTCCCATCCCGACCAGCATCTTGCGATCTGCCTCCGGCAGCGGGTCAGGTCGTAATAGCTTGACCCGGTTGATTGAATGGAGCCGATGCCAACAAGGGCGACATTCGCCTTCACGCTCAACATCTTGTCCAACGCCACCTTCTGCTGATTGCCCCCCCGACAGCGAGGACACCGGATCAGACAGCTTGCCGTATTTCAGGTATAGTTTTTTGCCCAGCGTGGCGGCCTGCCGGTCTTCCATTTGCCGGTTCAGCAATCCGGAGCTGGTTGAGACCTGTTCCAGATCAAGCGCCGAGACGTTTACCGCAATCGGCATCTCAAGGAAAATGCCGTTGCCCTTGGCGGGGATGCTGATGCGGGATGTCGAGGTGTCAGCTACGCTGCCAACGTCACGACCTTGGCTCTCAACAAATCTCGGAGTAATCAGGCGCTAGTAAAGTCTGGCAAAGTCTGGCAGCTTCGCTTTGAACATTTCGGGAAGGAGCAGGTCCATGACGGACCCTATTCTCACTTTGCCAGAGGTTGCGGTGTTGTTGAAGGTTGCAGAAAAGACTGTCTACACAATGGCGCGAACGGGTCAAATTCCGGCCTTCAAGGTTCGCGGTCAATGGCGTTTCAAGCATGACGATATTGAACAGTGGATTGATGAACAAAAGGCTGCTGTAAGAGGGCATGCTGAAAAAGGTGCATCAGATGTCTGAGCAGTTTTTTGAAAAGCCGATCCTAAATTCCCCATATGCCTTCCCAGGACGTCATTGGGAACTCGATGGCGACGGACAACCCACAAACCGTATCCTTGAAAACCGTCGACGCTCCGATCTCATCACGCCGGTTCCAAAGACCAAGAAGCAACGGCAAAACCTGAAGCAAAGTGCCATGCTGCTTGGTGCCAATGATGAGCTTTCGTCCGAAGATCAGGAATATAACCCGACTCCGATCATCAACGAAATCCGGGGCCATGTTGAAACCTGGCGCAGCCTGCCAAATCCTGATCAATGGCTGGTGACGCCGGAGACGGCGCGCCTGCTGCAACATTGGCGGCACCACAAGTTCGAAGGCATCCGTCCGTTCTTCTGCCAAATCGAAGCCGTCGAAACCGCTATTTGGCTAACGGAGGTCGCGCCCAAAATGGGACCGCGCGTCTCAAAGTTCTGGGCCCACGTTAAAGGGGCCAACGAACAGGCAAACCCGGAACTGCTGCGTCTTGCGTTGAAGCTCGCGACAGGTGCGGGCAAGACCACGGTTATGGCGATGCTGATTGCGTGGCAAACCGTCAATGCTGTGCGCCACCCGAACAGCAAGATGTTCTCCAGCCGCTTCCTGATCGTTTCCCCAGGGATCACCATCCGAGATCGCTTGCGTGTTCTGCTGCCCAATGATCCAGAAAGCTATTATCGCGGCCGCGAGATAACGCCGCCCGACATGCTGCGCGACATCCAGAGCGCCAAGATCGTCATCACCAACACCACACCTTCAAACTGCGTGAAAAACTGGTGATCGCGAAGGGCACCCGTCAGGCTCTTGAAGGCTGGCGTGGTGACAAAGTGCAGACGCTTGAGACGGAAGGCGAGATGATCCAGCGGGTGATGGGCGACCTGATGGGCCAGAAGAACATCGTTGTCCTGAATGACGAGGCGCATCACTGCTATCGCGAACGAGTGAACGATGCGCTGGGCGACACCGAAGGTGGCGAGGACATCATCCCACCGATCAGCGCCGAGTTGCTTGACAGCTACCTTACCAGTCATGGCATCGACCCGGTATTGTTCCGCGCAGACCGCTTTACCGACTTCATGGCTGACCGTGAAAACCGCTTGCTGGCGATGATAGCATCTGCCACCGGCCATGCAGTCGCCAGAACAGCGTCTGACTCAGAGGAAGGTCAGGACGTGCCGCAGGATGACGAAGGCTTCGATCTGGCCGACCCAAATGCAGAAGAGGTCGCGTAATGGCCAAGAAACCCATCGAGGTGGAAACCCTCACCCATGACGCGACTCGCCGCAATATTCCGACTGCGGAGTTTGAGTCCATCATGCGCGAGCAGGACAAGACCCCCATCCAGCTTGCCTATGAGCGGCGCAACAAGGATCTGGACCCGCAACTGGTTTGGCGCGGCAAGGATATGGCGGATTGGTCCGATCTGATCGTGCAGGCGCCGCCGCTGTATATTCAGGAAAAAGTCCACCCCAAGGCGATCATCGACGACTTGAAGCGCGCCAGCGCCACCCGCGCCAAGGCCGCCGACAATGCGCCGCAGTTTGATATGTTCGCCGATTTCAATGGCCTGCCCGATGCCGAGGCCGCGACCGAGTTCTATCAGCACGATCAGCACTGGTCGAACCGGATGATCTCGGGCGACAGCCTATCGGTGATGGCGTCATTGGCAGAGCGTGAGGGGCTGCGCGGTCAGGTGCAGTGCATCTATTTCGACCCGCCCTATGGCATCAAATTCAACTCCAACTTCCAGTGGTCCGCCACCTCGCGCGATGTCAAAGATGGGGCCAAGGACCATGTGACGCGCGAACCCGAACAGGTTCGCGCCTTTCGCGACACTTGGAAAGACGGCATTCATTCCTACCTGACCTACCTGCGCGACCGGCTGACTGTGGCGAGGGATCTGCTGACCGAGAGCGGAAGCATCTTCGTGCAGATCGGCGATGAGAACGTGCATCGCGTGCGGGCGTTGATGGATGAGGTGTTTGGGGATGAGAATTGCGTTAGCGAGATCATTACTCAGAAGACCGGTGGCTTTAATGCTGGAGCAATTCCGAACACGAATGACTTCATTCTTTGGTATGCCCGGAACAAACCATCACTAAAATACAGAGGCGTGTTCGAGGAAGTTCGACGAAGCGCGACCGAAGGTAACTATCAGTGGGTGGTCGATGGCCACGGAGCGATGCGAGGGCTCACCGCCGAAGAAAAGCGTGGCGAAGTCCCACTCCAAAGTGAACACCGCCTTTACCAGCCAACTTCGCTTACTTCTCAAGGAGCCTCGTCTGAACCGTCTCCGATAGATTATCAGGGTCGCGTCTTTAAATTTCCGGCAAACCAGCATTGGAAGACACGAGCCGATAACGTCGTGAGACTCGGCCGCTCAATGCGGGTTCACGTGGCTAAAAACAGCCTTAGGTATGTGCGATACGCCGATGACTTTCCGGTTCAACCTCGGACAAATATTTGGACTGATACAGCGACAGGCAATTTCACCGACGAAAAAGTGTATGTCGTCCAGACATCCACGAAAAGCGTAGAGCGCTGCGTCCTGATGACCACCGACCCCGGCGATCTGGTGCTCGATCCCACCTGCGGCTCGGGCACCACGGCCTATGTCGCCGAACAATGGGGGCGGCGCTGGATCACCATCGACACCTCTCGCGTCGCCGTGGCCCTTGCCCGATCGCGCCTGATGGGCGCGCGCTATCCCTATTACCTTCTGGCCGACAGCAAGGACGGCCAGCAAAAGGAAGGCGACATCACTCGGCAACCGCCGAAATCCACCCCAACCCATAGCAGCATCCGCCAAGGCTTTGTCTATGACCGCGTGCCGCATATCATGCTGAAAGACATAGCCAACAACGCCGAGATTGACGTGATCTGGGACAAGCTGCAACCGGCAGTCGAGGATGCGCTAACCGCGCTCAACACCGCTCTTTCCGGCCACGCCACCCCGCTCAAAGTGGAGGTCGGCGGCCGCAAAGACACCAAGATCAGCTTTGCCGCCACAGGCGAGGTCAAGCTCCCCTCGGGGGAAATGGCCCCTGCAAACGGCCTGATGGAATGGGAAGTCCCGCGCGAAGCCCCCTCCGGTTGGCCCGCCCCCGCGCAAAAGGCGCTCACCGCGTTCTGGGAGGCCCGCATCGCAAGGCAGCGCGAAATCGACGCCAGCATCGCCGCCAAGGCCGATTTCGAATTCCTCTATGACAAACCCTTTGCCGACACCGGCAAAACCCGCGTCGCTGGCCCCTTTACCGTCGAAAGCCTGTCGCCCCACCGCACCCTCGCCGTCGATTGGGATGATGAGCTGATCGACACCTATGAGGCCGCCGAGGGCAAGCGCAAGGCAGCCGAACGATCTGACGATTTCACCGATTTCGCCCATATGATCCTGGAAAACCTGAAAGCCGCCGGTGTCCAGCAGGCGCATAAGGAAGACCGGATCAGTTTCACCGCCCTGCACGGCTGGCCCGGCCGCTATATCAGCGCCGAAGCGACGTTCATGGAGGGCGAGGCGCAACGCCGCGCCGGTATCTTCATCGGCCCCGAGTTCGGCACCGTCAGCCGCCCCGATCTCGTCGCGGCAGCGCGTGAGGCTGGCGATGCCGGTTTCGACATGCTGATCGCCTGCGCCTTCAACTACGACGCCCATTCTGCCGAGTTTGACAAGCTGGGCCGCGTGCCAGTGCTGAAGGCGCGAATGAACCCCGACCTGCACATGGGAGGCGACCTGAAAACCACCGGCGCAGGCAACCTGTTCGTGATCTTCGACGAGCCCGATATCCGGATTGCGGATGCCGGTGATGGCATGGTGACGGTGCAGGTTTTCGGCGTCGACGTGTTCAAGCCCCAAACCGGCGAGGTGCAATCCGAAGGCACGGAAGGCATCGCGCTGTGGATGCTGGATACCGATTACAACGAAGAGTCGTTCTTCGTCCGCCATGCCTATTTCCTCGGCGCGAACGATCCCTACAAGGCGCTGAAAACCACGCTAAAGGCCGAGATCGATGAGGAGGCGTGGGAAAGCCTCTATTCCGACACCTCCCGACCGTTTGAAAAGCCGAAGTCAGGGCGTATCGCGGTGAAGGTGATCAACCACCTAGGCGATGAGGTGATGAAAGTGTTCGCAGTGGAATGATGAAAATCGGCGGCCTGATCCAGCACTATATCCCGATCATCTTTGCGCTCTGCGAAAAGCAGGATCATGCAGAGTTTGATCGGCTGTGTGATCGCGCCTACTCGAAGGACGTGCTGGACGTCAACTTTCCCTTCTGCAAGCCGATCTCGGAAATCTCGGCCTTGGAAAACCGGCGCTATTGGTCGCAGGTTTATATCGTGCGCGGCATGTCCGTCCGTGTCACCAGCCAATGGTTCGATCCGCCCACAAGCAAGAGCAGGCCGTTCTTGCTGCGATACCTTGAACGCCAAGGTATAGGCGTGATCGACGCTGCCCGAACCGACCCGGTTTCCGCCGCGATTGACAATTCCGTCATCGAACAGACAAAGAAGCTGTCGCGCGGCCGCTATAAGGGCAACGCCATTGGAAACGCGCAAAACCTTGTGGTGCGAAACATCTTGAGCAACCTTGGCACCGAAGACTTCGGGGAAAAGCACTGGCGGCAGGTCATCGAAGATTTCGGGGGACTTTGCGTCTATTGCGGACAGGACTCCGAGTTGGTGATGGATCATGTGGTCCCGATCAACAGGCAATCGCTTGGGGAGCACCGGCTCGGCAATCTGGTCCCAAGTTGCAAAGGTTGCAATGCGATCAAGGGAGACAAGGATTTCCGTGCCTTTCTGTCCGCGCAACCGGACCGAATTGCGGTGATCGAGACACATATGGACCGCCACGATTATGTTCCGGTCAGTGAGAACGAGCAAATCCGTCAGATCATCGAACTTGCACACAAGGAAATTGTTCAGGTCGCTAGTCGCTATATCGACATCCTGAACACATTGACGGTCGGGCAGAATGTAAAAAGAGGCGAAACCTGATGGAATTCCGTATCGCCGACACATTCACCGACAGCCTCACCCGCCTGACATCGCAGGAGCAAAAGGCGGCCAAGATGACCGCGTTCGACCTGCAATTGGATCCGACTTCAAACGGCCTGTCATTTCACAAGCTCGACCGGGCCAAGGATACGAACTTCTGGTCGGTGCGGGTGAACGCCGATATCCGCCTGATCGTGCATCGCACCGCAACGAGCTTTTTGCTTTGCTACGTGGAGCAC
>NZ_JAKDLJ010000214.1 GCF_030452865.1 Pseudorhodobacter sp. | reverse complement strand
GGGGCGGTTTATTGAGGAGCTCCGCCTGACCAACGTGCCCGGCTTCCTGCATTCCGAAGGGCTGACGGCGCAGGTTGACGGTATGGGCGAGGTCGTCGTCGATGTTTCCTATGGTGGTAATTTCTATGCCATTGTGGAGCCGCAGAAAAGCTACCGTGATATGGCGGATTATTCGGCAGGCGAACTGGTGCATCTGGGGCGCAAGCTGCGCGATGCTCTGAATGCGAAATACGAATTCATCCACCCTGAAAAGCCCGCAATTTGCGGCCTCTCGCATATCTTGTGGACCGGCGCACCCATCGACCCTACCGCCCATGGCCGCAACGCGGTGCTTTACGGTGAAAAGGCGATTGACCGCTCCCCCTGCGGCACCGGCACCTCGTCACGCATGGCGCAGCTTGTTGCCAAGGGAAAGCTGAAGGTCGGTGACGACTATGTGCATGAAAGCATCATCGGCTCGCTGTTCAAAGGTCGGGTGGAGGCGGCAACAACCGTCGCGGGCAAACCCGCAATCATCCCTTCCATCGCAGGCTGGGCGCGGGTGACGGGGATCAACACTATTTTCATTGATGATCGCGACCCCTTCGCCCATGGCTTCGTTGTTAAATGATCGGACAAGCTGTCATTCCCGGTCATGCGTCGGGAAATATCCTCGCAACGGATGAGGGCTTGTCTTTTTGGGGCGGCGTTGATCCGCTGACCGGCGTGGTGATAGACGCGCATCACCCGCTGTGTGGGCAAAATATCGGTGACAAAGTGCTGGTCATGCCGACAACGCGCGGGTCATGTTCGGGCAGTGGCGTGATGCTGGACTTGGCGCTCAACGGCATCGCCCCGGCAGCTTTTGTGTTCCGGGAACATGAGGATGTCGTCACCCTTGGCGCGATGATCGCGGGCCGGATGTTTGACCGGCCTGTGCCGATATTGCGGCTCGATGCGGAAGCGTTTGTGAAGACGGCACAGGCCAAAACCGCTGAACTGACAGACCGTGTGCTTGTCATCGACGGCCAAACCATTCCGCTGCATCCGTTGCCCATCACCGAGCTGATCCTGAACCCCAGCGATCAAGCGATGCTTGACGGCGCCGATGGCCCCGCCCGCCGCATCGCGATGGAGGTGATTTGCGCCATGGCCACCATGCAAGGTGCGACCGGTTTGGTTGATGTGACTCAGGGCCATATCGACGGCTGTATCCTTGCCAATGACGCCAACCTGCGCTTTGCCGAAAAGATGCAGGAGATGGGCGGGCGTGTGACAATCCCCACGACGATCAACGCCATCTCGGTCGATCATGGCAATTGGCGCAGCCAAGGCGTGCCGCCTGATTTCGGCCTGCGCGCCGCGCGTTTGGCCGATGCTTACGTCAAAATGGGCGCGCGCCCGACGTTCACCTGTGCGCCTTACTTGCTCGACAGTGCCCCAAAGGCAGGCGAAAACATCGGCTGGTCAGAATCCAACGCGGTGGTTTACGCCAATACCGTGTTGGCGGCCCGCACCGTCAAACACCCCGATTATCTCGATCTGTTCATCGCCATGACCGGACGCGCCCCTTTGTCTGGCGTCTATCTGCCGGAAAACCGTGCGCCGCGCCGCCGCTTGCATATCGACTTGCCCGCAGGCCATGACGATGCGCTCTGGCCAATGCTCGGCTATATCGCGGGGCAACTTGCGCCCGACTGCATCCCTGTCCTGACCGGGCTGGAGGGCGCGAAACCCACGCCTGACGATCTCAAGGCGATGTGCGCAGCGTTCGGCACCACCTCCGCCGCACCGATGCTGCATGTCGCGGGTCACACGCCGGAGGCATCGGGTTTTCGGGAACCCACAGGCAGCATCACCGTCACACGCGCCGACCTCGCGCGGGTTTGGGCGGAGTTGAACACCGGCCCACAATCCATCGACCTGATCGCCTTCGGCAGCCCGCATTTTTCCATCACCGAATGTCGCGCGCTGGCGAAAATCGCCACCGGCCGCCGCGCCGAGACAACCGATGTCATTATCACCGTCGGCCAAAACGTGCTGGCCGAGATCCGCGCTGACGGTACTCTTGCGCGGCTGGAAGCCTTTGGTGCGCGGGTGATCCCCGACATTTGCTGGTGTTCGATTACAGAACCGATTTTCCCGGAAGATGCCCGAAACCTGATGACCAATTCCGGCAAATACGCCCATTACGCGCCGGGGCTTTCGGGCCGGGAGGTGCGTTTTGGCAGCCTTGCCGATTGTGTGACTGCCGCACAAACAGGCCAAGCCCCCGCCATTCCGGCTTGGCTGAAAGGAGCATAGGATGCGCAGCAGCAAAACCATTCACGTCATTTCCGCCCATGCCGAAGGTGAGGTGGGTGACGTTATCGTTGGCGGCGTTCTGCCCCCGCCGGGTGATACGATCTGGGAACAATCGCGCTGGATCGCCCGCGACCAAACCCTGCGCAATTTTGTGCTGAATGAACCGCGCGGCGGTGTCTTTCGTCACGTCAACCTGTTGGTGCCACCAAAAGACCCGCGCGCCGACGCCGCATTTATCATCATGGAGCCGGAGGATACGCCACCGATGTCGGGCTCCAACTCCATCTGCGTTGCGACTGTCCTGCTGGATGGTGGGCTGATCCCGATGACCGAACCTGAAACCACTATGGTTTTGGAGGCACCGGGCGGCCTCGTCCATGTTCGCGCTGAATGTAAGGATGGGAAAGCCGAACGGATTTTCGTGCAAAACCTGCCCAGTTTCGCTGCCGATCTTGGCGTGACGCTGGAGGTGGAGGGCATCGGCACCCTGACCGTTGACACCGCCTATGGGGGCGACAGTTTCGTGATTGTGGACGCCGATGCCTTGGGCCTGAAACTCACCGAGGACGAGGCGCATTTCATCGCCAGGACGGGTGTGAAAATCACCAATGCCGCGAATGAGCAATTGCGTTTTCACCACCCGGAAAACCCGGATTGGACGCATTTCTCCTTTTGTCTGTTCGCCGGTCCGGTCACGCGCGAAGGCAATGAACTTCGTGCGGGGTCCGCAGTTGCGGTACAACCGGGTAAGGTAGACCGCTCGCCCACCGGCACAGCCCTTTCCGCGCGGATGGCTGTGCTGCATGCCAAGGGTGAGATGGGGCTGGAGGATCGGTTGACCATCGTTTCCGTCATCGGCTCCACCTTTATCGGGCGAATTGTGGGGGAAACCACCGTGGGCAACCGCCCCGCCGTAATTCCAGAGATTTCGGGGCGCGGCTGGATCACGGGGATTCATCAACACATGCTCGACCCGTCCGACCCTTGGCCCGAAGGCTATCGGTTGTCGGACACTTGGGGCGCAAAGTAGTGTCGGGGCCGGGAAACCGCGCCCGTGAACGGGGCATCGTCATCGGCCATTTCCCTGCCGGCCCGCTGAATGGAATTACGGATGTCGCGGGTGTGCGTGTCGGTCATGTGACCCTGATCGAAGGCGACCGCACCCGCACCGGAGTCACCGCAATTCTGCCGCATGGCGGCAATCTCTTTGCCGAGAAAGTGCCTGCCGGTTTGGCCGTCTTCAATGGCTTTGGCAAGCTGACGGGGGCGACCCAGATCAGGGAGTTGGGGGAGCTGGAGACCCCTATCCTGTTGACCAACACCCTTGCCACCGGGCGCGCGATTGAGGCGCTGATCGCGCATACGCTGGCGCAGCCCGACAATGCGCGCGTCGTCTCGCTCAATGCTGTGGTGGGGGAATGCAATGACTCCCGGCTGAATGATATCCGCGCCGCGCGGCCCTCGGTGGCCGAAATGCGCGCGGCGATTGGTGCGGCCACGCCCGGCCCGGTGCGTGAAGGCGCGGTGGGGGCCGGCACCGGGACGGTGGCTTTCGGGTTGAAAGGTGGCATTGGCACCGCGTCGCGGTTGGTAAACGGCCATATGCTTGGCGTTTTGGTCCAGTCGAATTTCGGCGGCAGTTTGCGGATTGGCGGTCGCCCTTACGGTGAATTACGCCATGATGCCGATGGATCCATCGTGATTATCCTTGCCACCGATGCCCCGCTTTGCGCCCGCAATCTGGAACGTCTGGCGCGTCGCTGCTTTGGCGGTTTGGCGCGGATTGGCGCGGCATTCAGCAACGGCTCGGGTGACTATGCGCTGGCGTTTTCGACCCGGCGCAACCCTCCCGAAACTTTGAGCAACGCTGAAATGTCACCACTCTTTGAAGCGGCGATAGAGGCGACAGAGGAGGCGATTTTGAACTCACTTCTGATGGCAAAAGATATGGACGGTTTCGATGCCTCGACCAACAAACACTCTCACATCAAAGCCTTGAGGTTGCCATGACCATTGGAATTGCCGCCTACGGCCCCGGCGCCGGGGCTGCCGTTCTCGCTGCCTGGGCCAAAGCGGAAGAGGCTGGAACCGGCTCCATCCATGGCTTTGCTGTGTTCACAGTAATACCCTGCGGCTGCGGCCCCATTTCGGTTGAATGTCAACGCGGCGGGTTGCAGACGATCCGCCAAGAATGGCAGGAAAGCGGATTGTGGCAGGTGTTGGAAAGCGCGCCCGTTGCCGCTGTCATCACCTCCGGTCCTGACCGCGCGTTGCCCCTGACGCAATTTCTGGTGGCGGCGCGTGAAGGGCTGGTGACGGGGCATCGCATGCCGAACCTGCCGGGGCAGGGCGGCTTGCCGGTCAACACCGCAACCCTGCGGTTGATCGCGCAAGATGTGGACCCGCAGGTCGCGGTCGCCCGTGTGACTGCGGCAAACCCCGATCTCGACTCCGGGTTGATCGCGGTGACACCCCGCGCAATCGGATTGGCGGAAACCGCGCATGTTCAGGCCCGCACCGACCGGGGGCAGGCGCTGAAAACCGGGGTGGACCGGGGAATCGCCTTGTTGCACAACTCGATTGACCCGGTGCAGGGCTATGCCGCGTGGGTGGCTGATGCTGGCTTTGCCGCCTTCCGTTGATGCCGGAGGCTAAATCCGGTCCTTGGCGCAAGCCTTTTGGCATGGCATGAGACGGCAGCGAAAGGACAAACAATGCGACAGGCAGTCTTTTGCGTCAGTGCCGCGCTCGACCGGATCGCGCTTTGGCTTTGCCTTGCGGCGACTGCGCTTTTGACGGTGATGATCCTGATCATTGTCGTCATGCGCTATGGGTTCGGCCAAGGCCATTTGCAATTGCAGGATCTGGCGAGTTATGCCTTTGCCGTTCTGGTCGCTTTCAGCGTACCGGTTTGTTTGGCGCGCGAAGGTCATGTCCGGGTCGAGGTATTCTCTGAACACATGCCCGCCGCCTATCGCTACTGGGCCGATGTGGTTGCGTTGCTCCTGTTCCTGATCCCGGTTTTCGGGTTGCTGATCTGGGCTTGGGCGCCGCAGCTCGCCTATTCTTGGGCGATTCGGGAGGCATCGTTGGAAACCGGGGGGCTTGGTGGCTTGTTCCTGGTCAAGACAGCACTCCCGGTAGCGGCGGCGATGACGATTGTGCAAGGGATAGCCTTGGTTCTGCGGAAGAGGCAGGGGCAAGATGGTGCATGAAGGCTTTCTGCTTTTTCTGATCCTTGCGCTGTTTCTGGGCATCCTCAGCGGTATTCCGGCGATGCTCGCGATTGCGGGTGTGCCACTGGTAACGGCGCTGATCGCCGCCGCGCTGGGGCATTTCGACATCGGCTTCCTCAGCTTCTATCCCGCCCGTGTCTGGGGGGTGATGACCAACACGCTTTTGATGGCGGTGCCGCTGTTCGTGCTGATGGGGGTGCTGCTGGAACGCTCTGGCCTTGCCGAACGCATGCTTGCGGTGCTGTCGCGGATGCTTGGCGGAAGTCCGAGGGGAATCGCTCTTTCGGTTCTTGCGTTCTCGACACTGATCGCCGCCTCCACGGGGATCATCGGGGCGACGGTGGTGATGCTGGTGCTGATCTCGCTCCCGGCGATGCTGGAGGCGGGGATAAAGCCACGTCTTGCCAGTGGCATCATTTGCGCCAGCGGCACATTGGGGCAGATCATCCCGCCGTCGATCTTGCTGGTCCTGCTGGGGGACCAGATTGGAAACGCCTATCTGGAGGCGCAGCAAAAGGCCGGGAATTTCGCGATCACCCCGGTTTCCGTCGGGGATATGTTCGCGGGGGCGATGCTGCCGGGGCTGGTGCTGGTGGCGCTGTATGCGGTGTTCATCGCGCTGTCGCTGCGCCCGGCCAACCATCCGCAACCGCGTGCGCGCGAAGTGGTCCCTGCCTTTGAAATCCTGTCGGTTTTCCTGCCACCTATCCTGCTGATCCTTGCGGTGCTCGGCTCCATCCTCGCCGGAGTGGC
>NZ_JAKDLJ010000213.1 GCF_030452865.1 Pseudorhodobacter sp. | reverse complement strand
ATTTCGGGTCAACTTGCGGATATAGCGGTATTTTCCCGCAATATGCTTGAAGCCGACCCCGAGGATATTCTGCACCACACGCATTGCACCATGACGATTCTGGGGGGGCAGATCGTGTATCAGGCCGGCAGTTGAACCGACCGAAAAGAACAAGAAAACAACCACAACAAGGAGAGAATAATGCTGAAATCACTTACCCTGGCTGCGGCGCTGCTGATGGGCGTCTCAACGGCCAGTCTGGCCGAAACGCCGAAAAGCGGCGGAACGCTGAACTTTGTCGCGCCCTATGGTTCCAGCTTCGGGACGCTGGATATCCATACTTCACCTTCGACGCAGGATGAGTTTCCTGCCAAGGCGATCCACCGCAGCCTGTATCAGTGGAATTCGACTGACAGCAAGCCGGAACTGGAACTGGCAACCGAAGTCACCGCCTCCCCCGACAACAAGGTTTTCACCTACAAGCTGCGCGAGAATGCGGTTTTCCACAACGGCAAGCCCTTCACCGCCGATGACGTGATCTATTCCTATGAGCGGATCGCGAACCCCAAGAACGCCTTCCCCGGCGCGCGCTATTTCTCCAACCTTGTTGGCATTGAGGCGTTCAACAAGGGCGAGGCGGAGCATATCGCCGGCCTGAAAAAGATCGACGATCACACCGTCGAAATCAGCTACAGCGATCCGGCGGAACCGGGTTTCGACTTGATGAACACAAACGCCGCCATCTATCCCACCGGCGCCGGCGAAGATCCGAATTTCATCACGCATCCGATTGGTCTTGGACCGTTTGAATTTGTTGAAAACATCCCCGGCTCGAAGGTCGTGGTCAAGAAATTCGACAAGTACTACAAGGAAGGGCAGCCCTACCTCGACAAGATCAACATTGTTCTTCTCGGTGATGCCTCCGCCCGCGATGTGGCGTTCCGGAACAAGGAAATCGACGTTTCGGTTCTCGGCCCGACCCAATATGTCGCTTATCAGGCCGATGACGCGCTGAAAGACCATATTCTGGAAGTGGCAGAAGTTTATACCCGCCATGTCGGGTTTGACACCACCAAGGCACCGTTCGACAAGAAGGAAGTGCGTCAGGCATTCAACCACGCGATCAATGCCGATCTGATCATCGAAAAGCTGGTCAAGAACAAGGCCTATCGTGCAACCGGCTGGCTGCCGATTTCCTCTGCCGCATATGACAAGGACGCCAAGCCTTATTCCTACGATGTCGCGCTGGCGAAAAAGATGCTGGCGGATGCCGGTTATCCCGATGGCATTGATGTGGCAATCACCGCGACCCAGAATGAAAGCTGGGGCTTGACGATTGTAGAGGCGATTATCCCGATGCTGGCAGAAGCCGGTATCCGCGCCACTGCAAAGCCGGTGGAAGCCTCGGTTCTGGCCGAAGTTGTTCCAGCCGGTGATTTCCAAGCATATATGTGGTCGAACCTTTCAGGGCCGAGCGATTATGCGGTCATGAAATGCTTCTACTCCAAAACACCGCGCAGCAGCTGTGCCTATCAGCAGATGAGCGACCCGGCGTTTGACAAGCTGTTTGAAGAAGCAGGTGCCGAAACTGATCCGGCAAAGAAAACCGACCTGCTGCGTCAGGCCAATGATATTGTGCAGGAAGACGCGCCAAGCTGGTTCTTCAACTACAACAAAGCGGTCATGGCCTATCAGCCTTGGCTGCACGGCTTGCAGGCCAACGCGACAGAGCTTGCGATCCAGAACTATGAAGAGCTTTGGATCGACGATACCGCGCCTGACTCGCGCAAGTGATCTGCCCTGAATAAACCACTTGCGGTCCTGTCACGGGGCCGCAAGGCAAACGAAGGGCGGTTTCATGCTGCGTTTTACCATTCGGCGTCTGTTTCAGGTTATTCCGACGATCATTGCCGTTGCCATGCTGATCTTCATCATTTTCAGCGTGATCCCCGGCAGTTTCGCCTCCAGCTTGATGTCAGATGGCAAGACCGCGAGCGATCCGGAGATGATCGCGCGGCTGAATGAGCAATTCGGGCTGGACAAGCCGGTTTATGAACGCTTTGGCACCTATCTCGTCGGTTTGGCGAAGTTAGACTTGGGCACATCATTCCGCACGCGGGAACCCGTCACCAAAGTCATCAACGACCGGATTTGGGCGTCCTTGAAACTGGCCATTGCCGCAATGGTATTGGCGGTTGTGATAGGGGTGCCACTTGGCTTCATTGCCGCGCTGAAACCGGGGAGCCTGCTGGATTCCATAACCATGATCGGGGCCGTTTCGGGGCTGTCGCTCCCGCAATTCTGGCTCGGCCTGCTGTTGATGTATCTTTTCGCGCTGATCCTTGGCTGGTTGCCGAGTTTTGGCTACGGCGGCGGCGATTTCAAATATCTGATCCTGCCCGCGATCACCCTTGGCGTAACGCCACTCGCGCTGTTGGCCCGAACCACGCGGGCCGGGGTGTTGGAGATCATGAACGAAGATTTCATCCGCACCGCACAATCCAAAGGGATGAGCAATTCGCGGATGATCCGCTGGCACCTGACCCGCAACGTGATGGTGCTGGTGGTGACAACAATCGGGCTGCAATTCGGCTCCATGATGGGGCAAGCGGTGGTCATTGAAAAACTGTTCGCATGGCCCGGCATCGGTTCCCTTCTGGTTGATTCCGTCTCGATCCGCGATATTCCGGTGGTGCAGGGCACCATCCTTGTCATCGTGTTATGGTTCTTGCTGATCAACACATTCGTCGACATCATTTATGCCGCCATTGACCCAAGGATCAAACAGACATGAGAGGCTTCAACCTTAACCTTTGGCTCGGCGGGTTTTTGACCGTGCTGGTAATTGCCGGGGCGCTGTTTGCACCGCTCATCGCCAGCTTTGACCCTGTGTTTGACGCCAATCTGATGAATTCCGAACTGCCGCCCGATGCGACATTCTGGTTCGGCACCGATGCGCAGGGCCGCGACGTGTTTAGTCGCGTTCTCTATGGCGCGCAGGTGTCCTTGACGGTCGGGATCGTGTCGCAGATCATCAATTCGGTGATCGGTCTGTCGCTTGGCATTTCCGCAGCCTATTGGGGTGGCTGGTGGGACGACCTTGTGAACGGGTTGACCAATGTGATGTTGGCCATCCCCTCGCTGATCTTTGCACTTGCGATCATGGCCATTCTCGGGCCGGGGCTGCCAAGCCTGCTCATCGCGCTGGGGCTGACGAACTGGTCATGGACCTGCCGCATCGCGCGGTCTTCCACCCTATCGCTCAAGGCGCAAAATTATGTGCAGGCTGCGCAAACGCTGGGTTACAGCGACACCCGTATCATGGCGACGCAGCTTTTGCCCAACATGGTCGGGCCGATCCTTGTTATCAGTACGCTTGGCATTGGCTCTGCGGTCCTTGCGGAGGCGGCGCTGTCCTTCCTTGGCCTCGGCATCAGCCCCCCCTTCCCCAGTTGGGGTAACATGCTGACCGATGCGCGCGAACTGATCGTGATAGCCCCTTGGGCGGCTGTGTTTCCCGGCCTTGCAATCTTCGTCACCGTGCTCGGCTTCAACCTGTTGGGTGACGGGCTCCGCGATATGCTTGACCCGCATATGAGGACACGCTCCGAATGACAGATGCTCCGCTTATCCAATTGAAGAACGTTCATGTCGGCATCCCGTCGCGCCGCAATGCATTGAGTATCGTCAAGGATGTCAGCTTTTCGATCATGCCAGGAGAGGCGTTCGGGTTGGTCGGTGAAAGCGGGTCGGGCAAAAGCCTGACGGCACTATCACTGATCCGGTTGCTGAAGAAGCCTTTGAAAGTCACCCAGGGTGAAATTCTGTTCAAGGGCAAGAACCTGCGCGACCTGTCGGACCGCGCGATGCGGGACATGCGCGGCGACCGGATTGCGATGATCTTTCAGGAGCCGATGACGGCACTGAACCCGCTGAAAACCGTGGGTCGCCAGATCGCCGAAATGTTCGTTCTGCATCGTGGCAAAGGCTGGCATGAGGCGGAAAAGATGGCGGTGGATGCGCTTGCCTCGGTTCAGGTTCCGGCCCCGGAGGAACGGGTGCGCGCCTATCCGCATCAAATGTCTGGCGGGATGCGGCAGCGCGTGATGATCGCCATTGCGCTCGCCTGCGACCCCGATCTGTTGATTGCGGATGAGCCGACAACCGCGCTGGATGTGACAGTGCAGGATGAGGTCTTGAAACTGATTGCGGAGCTTTGTGCTGCGCGCGGCACCGCCGTTTTGATGATCAGCCATGACCTCGGGGTGATCGCGAATATGTGTCAGCGGGTGGGGGTGATGTATTCCGGTCGGCTGGTTGAAGAACGTGCCACCTATGACATATTCGCCAATCCGCAGCACCCCTATACCAAGGGTCTGCTGGGTGCCCTGCCCCGGCTTGGGTCGCGCCACGGTGCGGGTGGGCGGCAACGTCTGGTCGATATCGACAGCCTGATCGCCGACAAGGAAAGCCTGTTGCAGGAATTCTGCTATGAGCCGCGCAATTCCATTCGTGACCCAAGGGTTCGGGCGGGGGCATCAGTATGAAAGACACCGGAGCGCAGCCCATTCTCGACATTCGCGATCTGCATGTCCATTTCCCCATAGGCAATCAGTTCTTCACCCGCAACAAACGCACCCTGCATGCGGTCAGCGGCGTGAATCTGTCGCTAGGCGAAGGCGAATGTCTGTCTGTGGTGGGCGAATCCGGTTGCGGCAAATCCACCACCGCGCTGGCCGTTATGGGCCTGCAAGAACCCACCTCGGGCGATATCCTGTTTGAAGGCAATTCGATCATCGGGGAGGCAGCGCCGAGTCGGATGGACCGGGCGCGGATCGCGCAGATGGTGTTCCAGGACCCCTATGCCTCGCTCAACCCGCGCCAAACCGTCCGGTCTTCCCTTTCCGGGCCTTTGCGGTTGCACGGTGTTACTGCGAAAAGTGAATTGGATGACAGGATCGCTGACATTCTGAAAAAGGTTGATCTGCGCCCCGAACATGCCGCGCGTTTCCCGCATGAGTTTTCGGGCGGCCAGCGCCAGCGCATCGGCATTGCGCGCGCGCTTGTGCTCAACCCGCGCATTCTGATGCTGGATGAACCGGTGTCGGCGCTGGATGTGTCGGTGCGCGCGCAAATCATCAACCTGCTCTTGGACTTGCAGGAAGAACTGTCGCTGTCCTTCATCATGATCAGCCATGACCTCGGCGTGGTGGAGCATATGAGCGACCGTGTTGCCGTGATGTATTTCGGCCAGATTGTGGAGCTTGGTCGCTGGGATGCGATCTTTGCCAACCCGACGCATCCCTATACCCGCAAGCTGATCGCCACGATTCCGGACCCGGATACGGTGCTGCATCCCAATCGCAAGTCAGCTTTGGCGAAAAACCCGCCACCACCACAGGGATACCGGTTTTATCCGCAATCCATTGGGCGGCCCGACGTTTATGCCGAGCCTGAGAAGTCTGAACTGGTGGAACTCGAACCCGGCCATTTCATCCGCTGTCAGGCAGTTTGATCGACTATTGGGCGGCTGTCCGCGCCGCCTACTCAGCCCGCGTCCACAGCAATCCGAACAGGACCACCGCCGCAGCGGCATTGACTGCCAGGATCAGCGCATACACAGCCGAGACCAAGCCGGCGGCCGACATTGCCAGATAAAGCGCCGCGATTGCCCCTGCAAGCCCTGTGAGGAAACCAAGATAGGCGACCGGGCGCAATCCGCGCAACAGACCAAACCCGAGCATCAGCCAAAAGATAATGGCGGCAATCATTGCAGGTTGGCGCGCCTGACCGTCCAGAAACAGGATCGGCGCATGCAGTGCCGCCGCCAGAAACAGCAAGAGTGCGGCAGCCTGATATTTCCTGTTCTGTCGCGTCATCGGCGTTTCCTGTTCTTTTTGGCGCTTGTCAGATTGGGGCCCCTGCTTCGGCCCCTTCATACAAAATTGATATGCTTGTTGAAGGGCATTTCACGAATGCGCTGACCGGTGGCGGCAAAGATCGCATTTGCCAGTGCCGGTGCCGCGGGGGGAACGCCCGGTTCCCCCACACCACGGATTTTGTGGCTGTTGCTTAGCGCTTTAACCTCAATCCGAGGTGTCTGATACATCCGCATCGCCTCGTAGACATGGTAGTTGTCCTGCTCGGTCGTATAGTTGTCGTAGGTCAACTCACAGTTCATCGCATGGCCAAGGCCAAAGATCACGCCGCCGAAAACCTGCGCTTCAAGGTTCACCGGGTCCAACACCTGACCCACATCGACCACCGCATAAACCTTGTCGATGCGAATACCCTTT
>NZ_JAKDLJ010000212.1 GCF_030452865.1 Pseudorhodobacter sp. | reverse complement strand
CGGCCGGAGCCGGGTCGGCTGCGGGCGGGTCGGGCAGCAGGTTCTCCGTCGCTGCCGGTGGCAGGTCCGGAACCGGTTGTGGCGGCTTCGGAGGGGTCGCCTTTGCCGACTGCGGGCTTAGGAAATCATCGTCCCAATCATCCGGAATGACAGACGCCGCCTGTTTTCGGGGGGTGAAACTGTCCGAGATCGAGGCTTGATGCTCAGATCGCGAGGCACCGGTTTCCTCATCTTCAAGCGGGTCGGGCAGACGGCCAAGGATAGGGTCTTCGCCGTCGCCGACATTGGGTAACATAAGACTGTCAATCGGGTCTTCGCGCACGATCTGCGATGGGCCAAGCGGGGCATCCCCGCCCATCAGATCATCCAGAAAATCCGCCTTCCTGGCACCCGGATCATCCAGAAGATCCAACAGGTTTTCCGGCGCAGCAGAGGCTTTGCCATGCGACACCTGTATATCATCCACCGGCGGCGGCAGGCCCGAAAGCGGATCGGACGCCCGGTCAGAAGTGATCGCCACCACCAACTCATAAGCGCCCATGGTCAGAACATCGCCATCGTTGAGCGGTGTAGGTACACGACCAAGCGCGTTGCGGCCATAGTTCAAAAACGTGCCGTTGGTAGAGAAGTCGATCACGGTCACATCGCCGTTGTTATCCTCCAACGTACAATGGTTCTTGGAGATCAGTCGATCCGGGTCCGGTAGAACGACATCATTCTCCGGGCCACGTCCGATGGTCAGGCTTGGCCCGATCATTACAATCGGTGCGCCATCGCCGGGCACGGCACCCGATGATTGAAATCGCAAGGTTACAGACATTCAGGCATCAGCCTCCGGTCAGGACAGTTATGGCACAAGGCGGCAAAATGATACCGCCCCCGGCACATGGATCCAACATCCGCGCCGCCGGTTTCTTGCCAATCATAACCGTCATTGACCCCTTTGCAATCGGGTGCGGTGCGGGCGGCGTGACAGAGGCGCACAGATCCCCCATCCGCGCGGCGGCAAGCTTGCACACCAGCACGGTGATGTCACACAGAAGTATGATCGGCAGTGGTGCCGGCGGAATGGGCGGCGCGCACATCGGGCAAATGTGCAAATCGGTCATGCGGGCTTGCGGCAATCCGGGCATCTCACATCATCCTTCCGCCGGGGCGCTGGATTGGCTTTCCGAAACAGAGCCCGCCTCCACCCGCCCATTGCCACCGCGCGCGATGTCCAGCGCGCGGTCAATCAGAATATCCAGATGCACCTGCATCCGGTCCACGTTCATCTTCATCGACAACAGGTTCATCGCAAACACCGCTGCGGAAACGCCGTTCACCGGTGCCGGGGTCTGGTTCATATCACCTGGGCCAAGCGTCCCTTCGGCATAGAGTGCCGCCATCGCACAAAACGTCGTGTCATCATCCATATCCGCGGTTTCAAACGCATCCCGCGCGGCGATCCGGTTTTCCTCGCTCGGCTTGAACACCCAGCGTTCCGCGCAGGCCAGCGGCGGGGGCACGATTTGCGGGTCTTTCCCGATCAAGTCATGCCCGGCCAGACAGGCCCACCAGGTCGCCTCGCGCGGCGGCAAGGCGACAGACAGCAGGCGCAGCATGTCAATCTTGGCATCCTTGCCTGCCAATTCGGCCAAAACAACATTGACCGACGCACTCGCCGGCGCAGCAATCGGCGTTTGCAGCTTTGTGTTGGCCATCGCCAGCATCCGAGCCGCCGGTTCGTCTGGAATCTTCTTCAGATTTTCAAAGCGCTTGCTCATGTCATCCTCAGTTGATCATTGTCATGCTGCCGGAGATCACCATCATCCCGTTGGAGGTATGCTTGGCCATCCCATTCGCCGTCGTCGTGATCATCGTGCCTTCCAGCGTGATGCCGGACGGGTCAATTGTAAGGGTGTTCGTGCCAACCTTCAGCACAATTTTTTGTTTCGACTCGATAGTGATCTCTCCAGTCGCCGTGCTGGAGTGGCTGCCAGTGGTTTCATGCACCTGTTTGCCCTTGACCGTCACCGCCACATCACCTTTGACCTTCTCGGTCTGGTTGCCGCCGATGGTCTGGGTCTGATCGGTTTCGATGTGGCGTTTTTCGTTGCCCTTCTCGACAGTGAAGGTCATATCGCCGGTCTGGATCGTCTCGGTCTTGTTGGCATAGATGGTTTGCTTGAGGTCGCCGGGGTCTCTCTTTTCTATCCCGATGGTGATCGTCGCGTTGTTCTTGATGATCTCCACATAGTCTTTCTCGGATTGAAGGCGCACCAGTTCCTCGTCCTTCTTGTCCTCCATCATCAATTCATTGAAGCCGCCGCCGCCTTTGGAGCTGTTGGTCTTGATGCCGGATTGCGTCATGTTGTCGGGCAGGCCGTAAGGCGGCATCGTATCGGCATTGTAGAGCATCCCGGTGCATATCGGTCGATCCGGATCGCCGTCTTCAAACTGGATCACGACTTCCTGCTCAATCCGGGGAATGTGGACCATTCCCCAGTTCTTGCCCGACCATGGCGTTGTCACCCGCACCCAACAGGTGGTGTTCTCATCGTTCTTTCCGTCACGGTCCCAGGGAAACTGCACTTTGATACGGCCATAGTTGTCCGTATAAATCTCCTCCCCCTTCGGACCCGTTACGCGCGCGATCAAAATCCCCGGAATGCGCGGCCACGGTGTTTTGCGCTTCGCCCGGAACGGCGTGTTCTTTGGCAGAGCGGAGAAGGTGCAACGATAAAAATCTTCGTTTTCGGCTTCAAACTCAATGGTGTGGGGGATTGAATCCCTGTCCGCCACTTCTTGCGATTCGTCCACATAGGCGGTTTCGATCTGCATCATGTGGATGCCCGAAGTGATCAGATATTCCTGATTTTCATCCTCACGAAAATGCTCCTTCAGCTTGAACGTCGCGCCGGTCGCAAGCGTTCGCACGTTGCCAACTCCGTACCGGGTCTGGAACTCCGCCGCGTTGGCTTCCATTTCCACCCTAGCATAAACATCACCAAGCGCGGTTTCGCGGTAATGGCCCGGATATCTGTAAATCTCATAATCCTTGTGGCCATGCTTGCCCTTCGGGGCGGCCTTCGCGGTCTTGAGGTCAGCTTTCGGCCTTTCGAAATTCCAATCGCTCAGCGTCACTTTGCCCGAGGTCACGACCTCTGCGCCGCGCCATTCAAAAACATGGTCCTGCGAGCGTCGAAACGTCTTTTCCCGCAGGAAGAAGCCGATTTCGGAAGTGCCCGCCACCGGGCTGTGGGCGCCGATATCGTCCACGATCATCAGATGGTCGAGGCCGTTCTTGACCGATGAAAAGAAATAGATGCCTTCTTCTTCCATCAAGCGGCTGACGAAATCGTAATCGGTTTCGTCATATTGAACGGTATAGACCCGCTGCTCCGGGGTCCGGTTCAGCTTCACCGTGAAGTCCGAGAACCTGTATCCCTCCAATACCTTCTTGATGATATCCATCGCGTTCATTTTCTGGAAAATGCGGTTGTTCCGCGCTTTCGTCAGAAACCAGAGCCACGGTCGGACCTGCAATGAATAATAGCCGTAGCCTTCGTGGATGCCGATATATTCACCCTCGACGCAAGTGCCAACAAATTCGCGCCAGTCGGTGCTGTCGTCGTCGCCGGTCTTGACCCTGATCGTGATCGACTTGCCGACCACTTTGCCCAAGTCCAACTTCTTGTCGGGTGACATGAAATCCACCGTGGTTTCCGTCAGCTTGTTGAAGCCTTCGATCACGCGCGCCGCCTTGATGAACATCTGCGTTTCCGGAAGCGGCCCCTTCATTCGGAGCTTCCGGTTCTCTAAAATGGCTTGCTCTTCCATAATTATGTCCTCTCGTCCCGCCTGAAGCCGGGTCAATCGTCAAATGGAGACAGTTCAATCAACTGGTTTTCGTTTCGTATACGTTCAACAATATCGGGATTAATACGCCAATTCGTGCCTTCACCCGATTCAGTGACAAATCGGTTCATCTCAAAAGAATCCTCAAAGACGTAGCAACGCACCTTGAACGGGTAGGCACCCTGCGCCATCACCATGTCTTTCAAATACTCTACCCCCTTATAAAGCCAGTATCCGTCGCCGACTGCAAGCAGAGTCACCAGTGGTTCGGCACTGACTTCGTTTTTGTCAGGGTCATCTGGGGCAGTTTGCGTCATAATTCCTCCAACAATGCGGCCAACGCGGGATCAACCGCCGTCGGGTCCGTCGAAGCCGCGGTATCGCCAAAGTTGGCAAGCAGGGATTCAAGTTCATTTTCACCGTCACCTGACGGTCGCGATGCCGCCGGCGCCCAATCCATTTTCATGGTGACGCTTACATCCAGAGGCGATGCGCCGGGGGCATGCCTTACCATGTTCGGGCCAGACCACGGCCCGGCAACCGGCGTCCCGGCAAGCGATTGGAACGAGCCAAGCCGCACCACATCCCGGCCACGGATTGACACAACCGGCATGAAACCACGCCCGATGACACGCTGCACGCGCGCTTCGGTCAGATTGCGTTCGGTGCAGGGCAACGCGATCTGATCACCCTGCGCATCGGTCACAAAATGGAACGGCACGTCATCTAGAGACAGGACGCTACCCAGTTCCATCTTTGGCCCACCCTCTTTCCACGTTCGCGCCAGCAGGATGGCCACAAGGACGACAGGGTTGGCCCATAACATGCCTTTCAACCCTTCAGCCTGTGTGAACTCCTCAAACACAAAGGCGTCAATCGGGTCAGTTTTCGGCCCGTAAGGCCGACGCAGCATGAAACGGGGGGAGGCGAGACCAAGATAGCCCGCCGCAGGCTCCGCCCGTAATCTATCCCAGGCGGCGGCCGTCAAGGGGTGGCGGTCTTTCAACTCCGTTTCCATGAACCCCAGCGTCATCGCGGTGAAAAACGGCGCTTGCACATGCGCCGCAATCTTGGCGAAACGCGCCAAAAGTGCAGCATGGGGCGGCGTTTCTTCAAAGGAATACATGCCAAACAGCGCAGAAAATCCGTTTTCGCCTTCGTCCTGCAACGGGGCATTGAGCAAACGGAACAGTCCCGATTGCGACAGGTCATCAGCCGCCGCAACATCTGCGGCGATTTCCTCTGCCGAAACATCGAACAAGGTGATCGTCAGTGTTGCATCCGTCTCAATCCGCCGCGCCAGCAGATCAAGGCTGCGCCACTGCGATTCAAGCGCCTGAAATTCCGGGTGGTGCAGAACCAGCCGCATCGCCGATGACATCGCGGCATCCACGGAGCGGATCAAAGTCTCTGCTGCCGGGTTCGGGCCGGGCACGATATGCGGCCCTATAATTTGCCCGAGCAGATCATCAATCGGGGATGTCCGCGACAGCCGCCCGGTGGTATCCCCGATCAAGCGTTGAAAATCGCTCAGCTTCTTATCCGCCGGAATGCTGGTCGCAGCAGAATGACCGCGCGTCGCAGTGGCCGAAGTGGGAAATTCCACGCCCCATCCTTGCATCTCGCGCACCGCTGCGGCGGCGGTGGAAGCGTTCGACAAGCGCGCGCGCAGCGCTTTCAACGCCTCAAAGATTTCAAGGTTCTCAACCAGTTCATCGGGGTGCATATCCTCTAACGAGCCGAGGGAAACCTCGAGACCTGCGCCATCCGGTCCGATGGGTAAAACCAGGGTAGTGGCGAACCCTTCGATCACTTGCTCCACTGTATCGATGTCAAGCGCGATCCCCCGGCGAGAGGCGAGCGCATCGCCGATCTCAAACTTTCCCCGCGCCGCACGACCGGAGAAATCGCCAAAAATCGCCATGCGGAAACGCGGGCGGTCCAACGCCAGAACACTTGGTTGCGGGGCGGTCAAACTTCCAAAGCTCTGGCCCGGATTTTCTTCGGACGGAGAGATTGTCGCCGACAACGCGGGATGGCGTTTCCGATCTGGCGGGCTTTGTGTATCGGCTTCACGTTCATCCGGAGTGGGGGCCACCGGTTCCAGGATTTCCACAAGAACACCATTCCGTCCTGCCATCATCACGGCGTCAGGCAAAACCGCCGCCAGCGGCATCGCTGCGGGATGGATCCGTTCCGGCAGCGATTCTGCAACCAGATCATGCAAGACATCAACATCTGGCATGTCATCTGCGCACCCGTCTGCCTCTGAAACAACATCTGCTGCCGCTGCAATCACTTCGGGTTCCTGATCGGCCAGAAGATCAGCAAGCGCATCGCCCTCCCGCTTCGGTAGCAGACCGCCAATCCCGGTCTTCGCCACTTCGGCAGCGATATCGTCGGCAGTGCGTTCGGCATCGGACAAAAACCCCGCCAAAG